>JAEZNF010000026.1 GCA_023441845.1 Bacillota bacterium
GCAAGATTATTGATGGCTTCACACAGCCACAGATGATGGATGCCCTCAATTATGTTAAGAAACTCATGGATGATGGTATATTTGACAAAGAATGGATTACAACGACAAACTCAATGCAAAGAGAAAAAACTACATCAGGATATGCCGGTGCAGTCTGCTACTGGGATGACAGATATACTTGGTATAATGTAGAGACCCAGAAGAATTTTCCTGATGCAAAATGGACTATGCTTCCCTATGTCAAGGGACCCAAAGGTAACTATGGCGTATTTGAGGATGGAATAGGCAATCCGATTACCATATCTTCCAAATGTAAAAACATTGAACAGGCGTTTGAGTATATTGAATGGAGATGGGGTACAAAGGAAGGCGCATGGCTTGATAATCACCAGGTGCCGGTAGATTATATTGATGATCCTGTTTATGCGAAAGAACAGAAACTAGTATGGGAATATAACAAGGGGAATCCACAACCATCGGAGTATCTGAAAGAAACTGGAAATTCGTTAATTGGTACTCCTGTTAAGTTGACTGCAGAAATATACGAAAAACCGTTTAATTTTGGCACAGAGCCTTATTGGGCAGCCCAGGCGTATGCTGACATCCGACCGAAGCTTGAAGAAGCAATGGTTGTACAGCCATATATTACCATGGAGAATGATTGGTATGCGGGAACTGCCGGATTGATAAAGGACAAGAAGGACGAATTGATTACCAAGTACCTTTTTGGAGACATTACTCAAGAGGATATGTATAAAGAATGGGACAATTGGTGGAACAAGATTAACGGTCCTGATAACCTCAAGAAAATAAACGAAGCAAGGTAAGTACAAGTTCAATTATGACGGGAGGCTGCGGTGCAAAAAACCGCACTTCCCGTGATTTAACAGGATATATTCATATAAAATATGATTACGGATGTGATACATTTGAAGCTTAACATAGAGGCTGCGGTTGAGAGTAGAATACGGAAAATAAAGAATGAAAGAATACGCGTCAAAATAAGGAAGATGTTTAGAGACAGAGCATTTTATATGCTTGCGGCATTTGGCCTTATTTGGTATTTCATTTTTAAGTATATTCCTATTTATGGGATTAAATATGCCTTTACTAACTTTGGCAGATCGTTTACCCCGGAATTTATAGGACTTGAGAACTTTAGGAGATTTTTTGATACTCCGGATTTTATGATAGCATTCAAGAATACATTAGCCATAAACCTTCTTCAGATTGCGTTTGGATTTCCAGCGACAATCATTGCTGCTCTCTTGTTGAATGAAATGAACCGGAGTAAAATCAAGAGGGTATTTCAAACCGTCATCTATCTTCCGCATTTTCTTTCATGGGTTGTGATAGCGTCCATATGGGTTACCCTTCTTTCACCATCAAGGGGTCCCGTTAATGCGGTTATTGAAATGCTGGGCGGAGAAGCGGTGTTTTTCTGGATAAAGCCTGATTGGTTCAAACCGCTTATGGTGGTAACCAATATGTGGAAAAGTCTTGGCTATGGAACGATTATTTATCTTGCGGCAATGTCGAGAGCGGAAAAAGAATTATATGATGCAGCAATAGTGGATGGCGCTACTAGATTGAAACAGTGCTGGCATATTACGATACCGACGATCCTTCCAATTATGGTTATTATGTTTATTCTTTCTTTTGATGATATTCTGAGTGGGTTTGAGCAGATATTTGTTTTTATGAACGGAGCAAACAGGATTGCCGCTGAAACTATAGAAACGTATACGTATAAAATGGGTATTACAAAAATGGATGTAGGTTTTGCAACAGCGGTGGGATTATTTAAAAATGTAGTGGGCCTGGTTATGGTACTTACTACAAATTTCCTCTCAAAAAAAATAACCAATGAAAGCTTGATTTAATACCGGTAAAGGTAGGGTGTGAAGCGATGCGAGATTCGACTAGCAGAAAAATATTTATGGCTTTTAATTATACAATTTTTATTATATTTTCCTTTTCAATTATAATTCCTTTTATCAATATTATAACGATATCACTTTCGGAAACGAAGATGATGACGTCAAGCGGATTTCAACTGTTTCCTGGGAAAATATATCTGGGGGCATACAGAGATCTTTTTACAAGAGGTTCACTGGTACGTCCGTTCTTAAATTCTATTATTATCACCGGCATGGGCCTTGCGACATCGCTGTTTTTCACAGTAACATTCGGGTATGCCATCATGAAAAGGGATTTAATCGGATTAAATGTTATACTGGTTATTATCATGATTCCTTTCTTTTTTGGCGGTGGTATGATACCGACATATCTTCTCATAAGAGACCTGGGACTGATGAATTCATATTGGGCGGTTACATTTCCAAAGGCAATAGGTTTTACGTATCTTCTTCTGACCCGAAACTATTTTAGGTCAATTCCGGATAGCTTGTCGGAGTCCGCTAGGATCGATGGCGCCGGTGAATGGAGAATAATATTTAAGGTTATGCTGCCTCTATCAAAACCCATCATTGCGGCAATAGCTCTTTTTTACGGCGTCAGCTACTGGAATGAATGGTTCAATGTAATACTGTATATATATGATCAGGATAAGTTTACTTTTCAGGTTGTACTGAGGAACCTGGTTGTGGAAAGCCAGAATGTGGAAACTGGAAGTGGAGGAACGGAAGTCGCGGAAAACATCAAGATGGCCATGACCATGGTAGGAATGATACCTATCCTGATAGTATATCCCTTATTACAAAAACATTTTACAAAAGGTATTCTTGTTGGCTCCATTAAAGGATGAAAGCTGAAAAACCCTGTATATGCAGCCTTTCATCAAAGACGGGAAAGCATATAGGACAGATA
>JAEZNF010000304.1 GCA_023441845.1 Bacillota bacterium
TCTGGAAGTAATGAGAATAATAAATGAACCTACAGCTGCTGCGTTAGCATACGGCCTTGACAAGGAACATGACCAGAAGATACTGGTATTTGACCTTGGAGGAGGCACGTTTGACGTTTCCATTCTGGAAATAGGAGACGGTGTATTTGAAGTTCTTGCAACTCATGGAAATAACAAACTCGGTGGAGATGATTTCGACCAAAGAATAATGGATTATCTGGCAGATAGCTTTAAAAGAGAAAACGGTATAGACTTAAGAAATGATAAAATGGCAATACAGAGATTGAAGGAAGCGGCTGAAAAAGCTAAGATAGAGCTTTCAGGTGTTACTACATCAAATATCAACCTTCCTTTTATTACAGCCGATGCATCAGGACCAAAGCATCTTGACGTAACGTTAACAAGAGCAAAGTTTGATGAACTTACTGCTGACCTTGTCGAGAAGACAATGGGCCCTACCAGACAGGCAATGCAGGATGCTGCTCTGTCACCTGACAAGATCGACAAGATACTAATGGTTGGTGGTTCAACCAGAATACCTGCTGTTCAGGAAGCTGTTAAAAAGTATTTTAATAAGGAACCGTTTAAAGGAATAAACCCTGATGAGTGTGTTGCTGTCGGTGCAGCTATCCAGGCCGGAGTTCTTACAGGAGAAGTAAAGGATTTGCTGCTTTTGGACGTTACTCCTCTTTCACTTGGAATAGAAACCCTCGGCGGAGTGTTTACAAAGTTGATCGAAAGGAATACTACCATACCGACCAAGAAGAGCCAGGTCTTCTCTACGGCTGCTGATGGTCAGACAAGTGTTGAAGTACACGTTCTGCAGGGTGAAAGAGAGATGGCCCAGTATAACAAGACTCTGGGAAGGTTTAGTCTCACCGGCATTCCGCCTGCGCCAAGAGGTGTTCCTCAGATTGAGGTATCGTTTGATATCGACGCAAACGGTATTGTACACGTTTCTGCCAAGGACCTCGGTACAGGTAATGAGCAAAAAGTTACAATTACAGCATCCACAAATCTGTCAGATGCTGAAATAGACAAGGCTGTCAAGGAAGCGGAAAAGTTTGCCTCAGAAGACAAACAGAGAAAAGAAGAAATAGATGTCAGGAATAATGCTGATTCTATGGTATACCAGTCGGAAAAGACAATAAAGGATTTGGGAGATAAGCTAAGTGCGGACGACAAATCCAAAATTGAAGGTGAAATCGCAAAAGTAAAAGAAGCTTTAAAAGGTTCCGATATAGAAAGTATCAAAAAGACATCAGAAGCTTTAACACAGGCTTTCTATGAAATTTCATCAAAGATATACCAGCAGAATCCCGGTGCTGGAGGAGCAGGATTCGATCCTAATCAGGGAGCAGGCCCTAACCCGGACGGCGGAGCTGAAAATGTTTACGATGCAGACTATAAAGTCGTTGATGATGATAAATAATAAAAAATTTTCGGTTTGAAACTTGCTGTAATTCAGCCAAAGCTACGTAAAGCGGCTTTGGCTTTTTATTAGTGGCCATTTCTTGAAGAGAAATCCGGCAAAAGGTTCTTAAGCATTTATATTAATGGTGGATATTTCTCTAAAAAGAAATATAATATCTATGTAATAACTATGCTTATGTGTTATAATAATTCAGGTAATTTACCGGTGTGCGGTCATTTAAAGATAAACAACTTTAATAATTGAATTTATCCACTGCTCAAAAAGCGTTAAGGCATTGCTGTTTAATATATTAAGGTTTAAATTTGTTTATCTTTAACAGTAAATACTTAATTAATTTTGTAATATTTAGATTGGAGTTGATAGGATGGCTGAGAAGAGGGATTATTACGAGGTCCTTGGTGTTAACAAAAGTGCATCCGATGCAGATATAAAAAGGGCATACAGGAAATTGGCAAAGCAGTATCATCCTGATGTGAATCCGGGAGACAAGACTGCGGAAGCCAAGTTTAAAGAGGCAAATGAAGCATATGAAATACTGAGTGATGCTCAGAAAAAAGCTAGATACGACCAATTCGGGCATGCAGGAACCGATCCGAACGGCTTTGGCGGCTTCGGAGGCGGAGGCGGTTTTGGCGATTTTGATTTTGGAGGAATCGGAGATATATTCGAAACTTTTTTTGGCGGAGCGGGTTTTGGAAGGTCCTCCAGAAATAGAACGGGTCCTCAAAAAGGTGCCGATTTAAAGTATGCCATGGAGATCTCGTTTGACGAAGCAGCATTCGGGTGTGAAAAGGAAATTGCTTTAAACCGCATGGAAAACTGTACTACCTGTGGTGGAAGCGGGGCCAAAAAAGGCAGTTCTTCCTCCACTTGCAAACACTGCAACGGTTCCGGTCAGGTTCAGGTTAAGCAGAGTACTCCATTCGGACAGTTTGTAAATGTAAAAACCTGTGATGTATGTAAAGGGGAAGGTAAGATTATTGTTGACCCGTGCCCCTCGTGTAATGGCAAAGGCAAAACAAAGAAGAGTATAAAGCTGAAAATAAATGTTCCTGCCGGAATAGATGACGGTCAGACCATTTCCTTAAGGGGAGAAGGCGAACCGGGTTCGAAAGGCGGCCCTACAGGAGATTTGTACATTTCTATAAGGGTAAAGACCCATCCTTTATTTCAGAGACAGGGTAACGATGTTGTTTGTGAAATGCCCATAACATTTGTGCAGGCTGCTCTGGGCGCGGAGCTTGAGGTTCCTACTATTGACGGTAAGGTCAAATATTCAATTCCGGATGGTACCCAAACCGGAACGGTTTTCAGAATTAAAGGTAAGGGGATACCTTATTTAAGAGGAAACGGCCGTGGGGATCAGTTTGTTAAAGTGAATATTGAGGTACCCAAGAGGCTTAATGACAAGCAAAAGGCAGTATTGAAGGAGTTTGCAGAGATTAGCGGTGACGATACACATGAGCAGAGAAAGAGCTTTTTTGATAAAATGAAAAATGCACTTGGAATGTAAGGTTTTATTCAGGTAATACTGTGGAAAATATAACTTAAGCTGCCTATATGTTTCGCGAAAAACATTTTACATTTTTAATTCTATTTTTTCGCGAAATCATATACTTTGATCCATTGAACGCGCAACACCTTATGAAAATACTTTCGCGCGTTCAATATAACAAAATAAATTACTTGAAATTCATTTTGTTAAGCAGTAAATAAATATTATGAAGTGCATTTTAAATAATTCATATCCCGGAAATGCATTATTTAAAAAAGCGCCGGGATGGAAAAGGACAAAAATATGAAATGGTTTGAGGTAAGAGTAAAAACAACTGAAGAGGCTTATGATGCAGTTTCGGAAATGCTTATGTCAATTGGCGCCGGAGGCGTGGCAATTGAAGATCCTAATGATATTAAGAGGGAAATATCAAAGCCTAATTCACTCGACTATGCAGATCAGGAATTTATGGACTCCCTTGGTGAAGATGTTATCATAAAAGCGTATTTTTCCGAGGAGAAAAACTTGAATGAATTGGAAAGCCTGATAAAAGAAAAATTGATTTTTATTTCGGAGTTTCTAAATACAGGAGAGGGTTATACCGGTTATTCCGAAGTAGATGATGAAGACTGGGCGACTTCGTGGAAAAAGTACTATAAACCACTGCATATTACTGAAAGTGTTGTAATAAAACCATCGTGGGAAAACTACGAAAAAACTGAAAATGAAATTGTTATTGAGCTGGACCCGGGTATGGCTTTCGGAACCGGTACACACGAGACAACAAAAATGTGTGCCGAGCTGATTCAAAGGTATGTAAAGAGTGGCGATACTGCCCTTGATATAGGGTGTGGCACAGGTATACTGTCAATTATAGCATCAAAGCTTGGAGCTAAAGAAATTACTGCGGTTGACATTGATGATGTGGCAATAAAAATAACAAAAGAAAACTGCAGGATGAACGGGGCAGGGGATACTGTTACAGCTTTTACAGGAATATTGAATGATGTGAAGCCCGTAAAGCATGATATAGTATTTGCCAATATTATTGCAAATGTTATAATTGACATTGCCAAATCAATGAACAGCTATCTAAAACCCGGAGGATACTTCATAACTTCCGGAATTATAAGAGAAAGAAAACAAGAGGTTATTGAGGCATATCAGGGACAGGGTTATTCTATAGAAACAATAATTGAAATGGGTGAATGGGTGGCGATATCGTTTAAATGCCAAGATTCTTTGTAAGACCTGAAGATGTAATTCAAAATAAAATAAAAATATTCGGCGATGAGTATAATCACATTAAAAATGTTCTAAGGCTGAAATGCGGCGAAAAGATAACAGTCAGCGACGGAACCGGCACCGATTATACTGCCGTAATAGACAGTTTTGAGTCAAATTCTGTTGTTGCAAGTATTTTAAGTTCACAAAGCAGCACAACGGAACCTCCTATCGATGTCGTCCTTTATCAGGGAGTACCCAAGTCCGACAAAATGGATTTGATAATTCAAAAAAGTGTGGAATTGGGTATTAAAAAGATTGTACCGGTTTTGACCGAAAGGACAATAGTTAAGTTCGGAAATGAAAAGGACATAAATACAAAAGTATCAAGATGGCAGCGTATTGCATTAGAAGCCTCAAAGCAATGCAATAGAGGCGTGGTTCCTGTAATAGAGCGTCCGATGGCATACAGTAATGCAATTGAGTCTTCTAAGGATTCAGAGTTGAGGATAATACCTTTTGAAAATGAAAAAGATAATACTCTTAAGTCTATTTTAAAATGTGACAGTAAAAAGAGTATATCGTTTTTTATCGGACCGGAAGGCGGATTTTCCGAAGATGAGGTAATAAGGGCAAAGCTATCCGGTGTTGTACCGGTTACATTAGGGCCAAGAATATTAAGGACCGAAACAGCAGGATTTGTTGTGCTTTCAATACTGATGTATGAATTGGGAGATGTAAGTTTATAAAATAAGTAATACAAAAGTAAACCGAGCATACGCACAAAAAAGTGAGTAAATGTGAGAAAACCAGAAAAAATATATGAAAAATAAAAAAAAGCCTTTTAAATATCACAAATTATGTTATAATACATTATAGATTTTTTATAAAGGATGATAATAAGATATGATAAAAAGTATGACGGGATTTGGCAGGGGCGAATCTCGTGGAGACGGTAAGGAGTTTCAAGTCGAAATTAAAACCGTTAACCATAGATATAGTGATGTATTCATTAAGATGCCCAGACAGATTTCATATCTAGAGGAAAAAGTTAGATCTACAATAAGTAAGCAATTATCCAGAGGTAAAGTTGACGTTTTTATATCATTTGAGGATTATAGTGAGGATTCAAAAGTTGTACTGATAGATGAGCCTTTGTCAAAAGCTTATATAAGTGCGGTAGAGCTT
>JAEZNF010000436.1 GCA_023441845.1 Bacillota bacterium
GTGCTTTTATAGTGCCCTCAACTGCATCGTCTATGTATGTAAAGCATCTTATTTGCTCGCCGTCTCCACATATTTTTATAGGTTTACCCTGAAGCAGCCTATCCAAAAATATCGAAATCACAAACTCTTTTCTTTGACGGCTCCCGTATATATTGCAATACCTTAGTACCGTAACCTTTATTCCTGATTCTTCAGAAAATTCTTTTAACAACTGTTCGGAATACATCTTGGATTTGCCGTAGTGAGTAATAGGTGATAACTCCATGTTTTCTTCGAGTTGCCTGAACCCGCCCCCCTCCCCGTATACTTCGGAGGATGATGTAAAAAGCAGATTCTCCGCTCCGACCTTTTTACAGGCATTAATAATATTTTTCACCCCGTCATAGTTAATACGGTAAACTTCCTTTTCATCGCTCAGACATGCTACCACACCAACCATTGCAGCAAGGTGGCATACCGTCTTATGTCCCCTCATAGAAGATTTGAGAAGCCGGTAGTCCATTATATCACCTTGAATATACCGGGCTTTGTTGTTCTCCGGCTTTTTTACATCATATATGGTTACTTCATGCCCTTTTGCTAAAAGCGCTTCTGCCAGATGGCTGCCTATAAATCCGCTTCCGCCGGTCAAAAATACTCTGTCCATTTAAATTCCCCCGTTGCAAGAAATAAAGTTATTGTCTTCATTACAGACAATAACTTTATTTCTAATATTTGCTCACTTTAATTATATTATATTATATTATTTGTACTTCGAAATGGTTAACAAATAGTTAATTTTATACCCTTACTTTTCTGCTTACAATGACCGGCCAGTCGGGATCTCCCTTTAACTGCTTTCCGTCAGTTATCTGCACATTTTTGTCCAGAATAACATATTGCAAAGATGCATTTTCATCTATGACAGACCCCTGCATTATTATACTGTCCTTCACAACAGCACCTTTTTTAATTGTAACACCGCGGAAAAGGACACTGTTCTCGACAGTTCCCTCTATGATGCATCCGTCCGCCACTACAGAGTTTTTAACATCAGCTTCATCGTTATATTTGGCCGGAGCCTCATCCTTGACCTTGGTGTATATCTTCCAGTCATTCGTAAACAACTGGCGGCTTATATTTTGATCTAAAAGTTCCATGTTGCACCTGTAATACATCTGAATAGAGCTAAGGTTTCTCCAATAGCCGTCAAACTTATATCCGTAAACCTTTAAAGCATCCAATTTCTTTATAATAATATC
Source organism: Bacillota bacterium (assembly GCA_023441845.1). Classification (GTDB taxonomy): domain Bacteria; phylum Bacillota; class Clostridia; order Acetivibrionales; family DSM-2933; genus JAEZNF01. The sequence continues at coordinate 1,242 of JAEZNF010000436.1, forward strand.
TTTTACAAAATCGTAATAACCATGTGCAATACAGTCCTCCAACAGACTAATAAGGAGTTCCCTCTTTAAAACATAAATACCCATTGACCCCAATTTACCTTTGGGTCTTGGCGGTTTTTCTTCAAAGTCCCTTATCCTTCCGTCCTGGTCAACATCCACTATTCCCAGCAGCGTCAGATCATCTACGTAAAAATCAGACAGATCCCTGTAGACAACAGTTATATCGGCATTTTTAGCAATATGATGGTCCAGTACATCCTCAAAATTCATCTTATAAACACAATTACCGACCGAAATTATTACATACTCCCTTGTAGACCTTTTAAGGTATGTAAGGTTGTTGTACATGGCATCCGCAGTACCTTTATACCACTCGGAACTATCCGAAAGGTATGGCGGGAATATAAAAAGTCCGTCATTCTTCCTGTCCAGGTCCCACTCTTTCCCTGATCCCAGGTGGTCCATAAGCGAACGGAAATTATACTGCGTCAATACTCCTACATTCGTTATACCCGAATTAACCATGTTTGATAATACAAAATCAATAGCCCTGTACTTCCCTCCGACAGGAATAGCCGCTGTAGACCGTATGGCCGACAGCTCCTTTAATCTGCTGTTATTACCACCTGTAAGAATTATACCCATTGTATTTTTCAATCACAAACACCACCTTTAAATACACTTTTTCCCGACGGAACCTGGAGCGAACAAAAATCCTCCCCGGTTGCAAACCTGTCCACGACAACATTCTTTCCTATTTCGGCACAATCAGGCACCTGCGCACCTTCGCCCACAACAGTTATTCCTGAATAATAAATGTTAGGTTTTAATTCATTCTCTACCTCTTCACCTACTCCGATTTTCACTTCATTTCCAACAGAAACATTTTCACCGACTATACTTTTCTTTATGTATGAGTTAACGCCAATTTTGCAATTGGTCATGATTATCGAATCTTCTATAACAGCATCCTTATCAATAAAAACACCGGGGAATATAATGGAATTTTTTACCTTACCGTAAACCGCGCAGCCTTCAGAAACAATGGATGTCTTGATGTTTCCGCCAGGTCCTATATAATGAGCGGGCTTTACCGGATTAGGGGTATATATCCTCCAAATCGGGTCAAAAAGGTTAAATTCCGGCACTCTTTTAATCAGATCCATGTTTGATTCCCAAAAAGCCTCAATAGTCCCGACATCCTTCCAATAGCCTCTGTACTCGTATGCCCACATATTCCTTCCATCCCTCAGCATGGCAGGAATTACATTCTTGCCGAAATCATGGTCTGATTCGTTGTTCTCGTCATCTTTTATAAGATATTCTTTAAGAACTTTCCAGGTAAATATATATATCCCCATTGAAGCCAGAGTACTTTTCGGATTTTTGGGTTTTTCTTCGAAATCTATGATTTTGCCCTTATCATCTGAGAGCATTATTCCATACCTGCCGGCCTCTGCTTCCGGAACGTTTATAACCGAAATAGTCGCTTCGGCCTTATTCTTTTTATGCTCTTCGAGCATAAGCGAGTAGTCCATTTTATAAATATGATCGCCCGAGAGGATAATTACATACTCCGGCGAAACCTTATCCACAAAATGAATGTTCTGATAGACGGCATTTGCCGTACCTTTATACCATTCTCCAACCTCTTCTTTCAGATATGGAGATAGAACTGTAACTCCACCATTCATTCTATCAAGATCCCATGGTTTACCGATACCTATATGGGCGTTTAACTCCAAGGGCTGGTACTGTGTAAGAACTCCGACCGTTTCAATTCCCGAATTAACACAGTTACTCAGTGTAAAATCAATAATCCTGTATTTTCCTCCATACAATACTGCAGGTTTTGCTATGTTCTTGGTTAAAACTCCCAGCCTGCTGCCCTGACCTCCAGCAAGCAGTAACGCTATTATTTCAGTGTTATTCATTTCACCATCTCCCGTAAAAAATAAGTAATATGTTCCAGCTGGGTTTACAATGCTTTCTTTGCCAGTTAGAATGAGGATAAATGATTTATCGGCAAATATTTAAAATTGTTTAGTTAAATATGGAACTATATGTTTCGCGAAAAACATTTTACAGTTCTAATTCTATTTTTTCGCGAAATTATATATCTTGATCCATTGAACGCAACACTTTATGAAAATTCTTTCGAGCGTTCAATATAGCTTCAAATTATATTATTTAGTAAACAGTTAATATTTTATTATACCCCTACCATGAAAAGAATAAACAATATTAACAAATAAACGCAGTTAAATCGTCCAATATTTTACCAATGTATCAAAAAGTGTATTTAATCACCCGGAATACGTAACAGCAGATTTTTACATTTGCTGTTATCCCTTACTTTTTTATTTATTCCATAAAAATCTCTTACCTATAATATGCAATTTACTTCCAACCATTTTGCTATGCCATTCTCTCCATTGCAGCCAATAATACCCGGAATTTGTTCTGTTGTGTTAAGCAGCGTCCCATCCAAATCTGTTACATAAGTTTTCAAAACGCGCCCCCTATGCTATTCGATCCCCGTGGAGCCAAATCCGCCGCCGCGGTTTTGCCCTATGCCGCTTACTGATTTCACAACCGTAAAAACCATCCTGGGCACAACCTGAAGCACTATCTGCGCCACTCTGTCACCCTTCCTAACTTTATAAATTCCTTTGTTATTTCCGCTGCTGTCAACGGCAAATACTCTTTCGACGCTTTCACATACTTCCGACGTATTGGTAACTATTATACCGAGCTCATCCCTGTAACCGCTGTCGATAGTACCCGGAGAATTGGAAATCCTTAACGGGGTCTTGTATGAAATCCCGCTTCTGGGCCTTACTTGAATTTCATAGCCTTCGGGTATTGCAAGCTTTAATCCTGTAGGTATGATAACAGTTTCACCCGGCCTTACCAACACATCCTCTGCCGCATATACGTCCATTCCGGCATCCCCTGGTCTGGCATAGCTTGGCAGTACAGCTCCCTCCCTGCATATTTCAACGAACACCTCAACATTGTTATCCGACATAATCATCCCCCTAAATATTACATTATACCCCTCTGAAGTAATGTCCTCTGGTGAAGCCTTGAGCTTCCACCTCATCTTTTAAAGCTTTATAGTGTTTAACCCTGTGCTGCCCGTTATCCAAAATATCCCTGTGCATTATAATAAGGTTCGCAATTCTATCAGGGCTTTCATCGGTGACATTAAGCCTCACCATATCAATTCCCGCACCCGAAATTTTGTTCAAGCTGTCCGGCACAAACAATACATTCGAATTCAGGACAATACTTTTGCAGTCTATTTTATCACAAATCACCGGAAATTTTATATCTTTCCTGTCCTTCAGGAAATAACCTGAATTACAACATGAACCGCTGCACTTATTTTTCGCGCCCGATCCGCCTATAACACTTCCTACCGGACAGTATTCACTTGTCATCAAAGTAATCCGTCCATATACAACCGATTCTTTTTCAAGTCCTTCAATATCAGCCAGTGAATTTATCTGGACCATATTTAATTCAGCCGATACAGTTATTCCATCAAGACCAAGCTTCCTTATTTCATCAAGGGAATAGCTGTTAAATATATTCAATGAATAATCCCCTGCAATTTTTAAACCGTGATACTTACCGGCTAATTCCTGCAAAGAGCCCAAATTTCCCAAAAGCACCCCATCAATACCCAACTCTATAAAGGCATTCATCCTTTTTTTAATCAGGCTGTCATAATTTCCTCTTGTAACGGAAGGCAGCCGGATAAACACTTCAAAACCACTCCTCTTGTATTCTTCAATCAAATTGAGGTTATTTCCGTTTATAAAGCGGTTAAAAGGGAAATACAGCCTATCCGCTCCCTTAAAAAATTCCGGACGGTATCTCTCATCCCAATTGTAGAAAAAAGCAGAAATCCGCGCAGGTCTTTTCATATTTCGACTATTTCCCGGGAAATGCAGCACGTTTTTTTTAATTTCCTCTATATTCCCCGATATTTTTCCGGTTTTCTTTGAAGCTCTCACTGCTTCCATTTCTTCTAGAGCTCTTCTTCGTATATTGTTTATTTCACTTACCGGAACCGATAAACCGTCTTCTACCAAAGCTTCAATAGCAGAAAACTCAAACGGCGTGTCTCCTGTTTTCGCGGCCTGCTCTAAAACCCTTTCCTCTGTCAGTGCGCGGTTTATTGCTTTTTCAGGGGTAATCCCACCCGACACATTGATCTCATTTCCCGTCAAGTCTTTTATAGACATGGTAACAGGTGTATTATTCTTAATAGTTATTTTACACTCAAGCGGTATCTTCCTTTTGCTTTTTCCTGTAAAAGACTCCCTTGCAGACATATTCAACGCCTTGCTTGAGGTCTTAAATACCCTGTCTCCCTTTTTAATGTTTCCGTTAATGTTTCCCAGCGATACAATCTCTCTTTTTTTCGTCTGGTCAGAAGAGTGCTTATCGCGGTCAATCCAGCTGACAACCGTCCCGGGGCTTTCATTTTCGCCCGTCCAGACCTCAATGCCGTCTCCAATTTCCACCTGGCCTTCGAGTTTTACTTTAATGGTCTTTTTTACATAGTCATAGGACAAGACTTCTCCGATGTATACCCCCCAGTTTTTGGGCTTCTCAAAGCACATCATGTCCCTGCCCTGCTTGCCTTGGAGATAACCGGTAGTAAAGCCTCCCCTGTTAAACGCCTGCAGAAGATCACTCTTATCCCCTGCTTCAACCTTGCAGTTCTTATTGAAACCATCTTTTTGCCCCGCAATCATATCCAGATATTTCCTGTACACTTTTACCACAGTAGCAACGTATTCGGGGTTTTTCATACGGCCTTCGATTTTCAAAGATTTAACTCCTGTATTTGCGATACTCCCGAGCATGGAAATAGAGCACAGGTCCTTTGGGCTCATAATATAGCCCTTTCCCTCTGCTTTATTTTGTCCGGCAGATATGATTTCATATGGCAGTCTGCATGGTTGAGCGCATTTGCCCCTGTTGCCGCTTCTGCCTCCTATTATACTACTCATAAGGCACTGCCCCGAGTAGGATATGCACAAGGCACCGTGGATAAAGATTTCCGTCTCAAGCGGTGTATTTTTTGATATGTATTCTATTTCGTGAGCAGAAAGCTCCCTGGCAAGTACGACTCTTTTAAAGCCAAGTCTCTCAAGGGTTTTGACACCGTCAAGGTTATACACCGTCATCTGGGTGCTTGCATGCAATTCGGCTTCGGGAAATGTCTTTCTTAACACTCCTGCAAAACCGATATCCTGAACAATAAACCCGTCCACACCCAGACCATATGCTTCCTCAACAAGGTAGAGCGCGTCCTTTAGTTCAGAATCCAGCATAAGTGTATTTATGGTCATGTAGACATTCACATCCCTGACATGAGCATAATCAACAGCTTCTTTTAGCATTGAAGAATCAAAATTCCCTGCAAATTGTCTGGCACTAAACTGCTTGCCTCCGAGATAAACAGCATCCGCGCCGTTTTCAACAGCTGCTTTAAAAGAATCCCAATCACCGGCAGGAGCCAGCAGTTCCATTTTCTTAATCATTACTATCCCCTTTATTGCTTATACTACTACCAACTTTATCAAATATCTTTAAAACCGACGGCGTTATATCAAGAAGAGAACTTATGCTTCCCAAAACACCCTCAGGTATTTTCCCTATCAGTATTGTCGGAACCTTATTAAATGTATGCGTTTTCACGCTAATATCTTCTATATTTCCATGGTCGCTTGTAATAAAAAGCAGATCGTTTTCCGGATCTAAAAGCTTTATAAGCGCTCCCAAAAAGGCATCTAAGAGTTCTATCTCTTCAATCGCAGCACCCATATCGGTTCTGTGACCTATTATATCTGTCATAAAATGTTCAAAAAGCGTAAAATCATAATCCCGGCTTATGTCATAAAGCCTTACTGCAGCTTCCTCAGGTGAGATGACTTTCACATCATAACCGCTTTGAGAAAGTATCTTCCCCGTTATGTCATGATAAATCCCTTTTCCATTATTGTAATCCTTTACTCTTCTAAACTCAATCCCATTTGAGCGCGTCATTACAGACGTCACCGAAGGGCGATTTCTTCTATCCCTTGGATCAAGCATATTCCTAAGGTATTCTTCCCTGTACACGTTTGAATTAGTCACTTTAAGACCTCTTTTTAAAAGCTCCGCAAACAGGTTGTTTTTATAAATTATTTTTTTGAGAGTAATGGTAGGCTGCCCGCTCAAGTGCCTTCCAAGAACCTTTGATGCATTTATTCCGGTAAAAATAGCAGTTTGACCTGTCGCACTCTGGGGAAGCCCGGGTATACCGAGGGAAGCATCGGTTTTCACCACCTCATACCGTCCGAATATATAATCAATATTCGGGGTATTTGCAGCAATCACCGGATTTTTTGATTTGTCGTCCTGGCCAATACCAAAACCGTCTATAAACAGAAATATAATCTTCATGTTATTTATTTTGTCCGGTTTTCTCGTTTTTAGATTTACGTTTAAACAACCTGATAATAAAATCTATTATATCAATCAGACTTCTAAGTTTTCCTATTATATCCTTATTTACGGTCTGCGCAGTTGCAGAAGTCAATTCAGCAGTTGCGCCAAATTCGTGAATTGCCGCTTCAAGCATCTTCAACTCATCTTTTGCCGTATCGGTTATTTCAGCAGTGTTTTTAGAAATTACAGGCATATTCTTAAGGGTTTCATCAATGTTTTTCTTATTGTCCTTAAGGATATCCTTTAAGACTTTTATACTTGCGTTTAAATTTCGGAGCAACAAAATCAGGTAGACACCGCAAACAGCCGCTACCGCTACAACTACAACAATGGCAAGGTTACTCAGCTTAATATACCCATCCATTTCGTACTTTCACCTCCGGAATTCTTAAGTAGATTATTTGTGGCTTGCTTTATCCAAAGAATTTCTTACTTCTCTGAGCTCAGCCTCTCTTTTGGCCAACTCAAGCTGCAAATTTGTATTTCTGTTGTTCAGTATGGCATTTTCGCCGGATATTGCTTTATTGGTTTCTCCTTGCTTTTCAAGCTCGTCCTGAACCTTTTTAAGCTCTTTTCTTAAAGCCGATTCATTTTCGTATGACTTGAAAAAGTCATCCGCAACATTAATAGCAGTCAAAACAGCTGCCATTGATGTACTCAGCCTGCTATTTGCTTTCATGATTTCATTCATCTTTTTATCTATATAGAGACCAACCTTCTGGATGTATTCATCAGACTCTGTGCCTACCAGGGTATAGTCTTTTCCGGCTATTCTCACATTAACCTTATTTTTTGGCGTCATTTAATGTCACTCCTTTCCAAACCTAATAAAAACCTCTGAAGAAGTCGATTATGCACAAACAATTTCCCAATATATAAACATTAATTACCCATACTATAAAATAATACTGCTGATTGTATAAAATTTATTTTACTTATGAGGATTATAAAATATTACTTCCGATTCTTCTTTAGCACTCACGGCACTCCATGAGTTAGGCTTAAAAAAATTAGCGGAAATTATATTTATGGCCAATCCTTAAAACCGTTCCCAATAACTTATTATAATATACCAATCCTTATCCGGTATATTATAATATTCCTGCATTTGCCGCGTTGACCCACATAGTTTTCCCATGCAACAGCTACATTTTTTTCTTTATTATACTATATTTCGGCAAAAATAAATATAGATTTAATTTCTTATAGATAAACAACTTTATAATTGAATTTATTAATTGTCCAAAAGCATTAGGCATCGCCATTTTTCGCAATGGTTATATTAAGGCTTAAAATTGTTTATCTTTAGTGACAAAAAAAGAAGGCTTTATTACCTTCTTTTTGATGTCTAATATAAAATTTTATCTTAAAACCTGTCAGCTGTTTATCAAAGACATAACTTCCGCCCTGGTTCTGGCATCGGTTTTAATTGTACCCCTCAATGCAGATGTGACAGTTTTCGACCCGGGTTTTTTTATTCCCCTCATTGTCATACATAAGTGCTCGGCCTGTATAACTACAGCTACACCCATCGGTTCAATTGCCTCCATGATAACATCTGCAACTTCGCTGGTCAGCCTTTCCTGCAGCTGGGGCTTTTTAGCCAGCGTATCAACTATCCTGGCAAGCTTGCTAAGCCCCAGTATTTTACCCTTTTTAGGTATATAAACCACGTGGGCCACTCCAACAAACGGTAAAAGATGATGTTCACAAACCGAGTAGGTCGGAATATCCTTTACCATAACCATCTCTTCATGGTTTTCTTCCTGAAAAACTTTTATCTCATCGCGCGGGTCCTTGTGAAGACCTGCATATATCTCTTCATACATCCTTGCAACCCTGTCGGGTGTCTCAATAAGCCCCGGCCTGTCGGGATCTTCCCCGATAGCAAAGAGCAATTCCCTGACGGCCGCCATCACACGTTCCTTATCAATCATATTTTTCAACCTCACTTTAGCAAATTCCAAAAAAAACATAAACATATTATACTTCAATTGTTTACTTAGTTCAAAGGTTAATTATAAAACATTAAAAGTATATTAACTTAAATTTTGTTCTACGGCCTCTTCAATATTTTCGCGTAAGCCCTTTTCTTCAATAATTTCAAAGCTTTTTTCATTACTTGAGTCCAGCACACGCTTAAATTTATCTACCAGTTCAAAAGCCTCTTCAAATTCCTGGTAGAACAAAACTATCAGGTCGCCAGGTTGGGCATCCAGCATGGCAGTTTCAAACGCCTTGTTTTCCGGCAGTATAATTTCTATGGTATCTTCTTTGCAACCGCTCTCCAGCAGTGATTTTTTTAGTATTCCTGCTACTTCACCCTGTTTTCTTCCTCTTAAGTCATAATCTTCCTTTATATATATTTTGGAGAATGCTTTGCTGCAGATTGCACCTATTTCACACGCGCTTGAATCCTGCCTGTCTCCAGGCACGCCAATGACGCCAATATACCTTTTAGCTCCTATTGACTTAATAAAACTGATTACTTCTCTGTAGCCGGCAGAATTATGCCCATAATCCAGCATAACCTTAAAGCTGCCCACATCAAACAGGTTAAACCTTCCCGGATTTGAAACAACATCAGGTTTGAAGGATTTTAATCCCATTTCAATAACTTCAGTCTGTATTCCCAATGCATATAATGCCGATGCGGCAGCCAGAGAATTCTCTATATTGCACCCAATCAATCCTCCGAAAGTAATGGGAATTTCACCTATGTTTATTAAAGCCATATCCTTTTCATCATGTATAACAATTGAGCCATTCCTTACAAATGCTGCTTTTCCGCCTTCTCTTACATGTTTTTCAACCAATGGATTATTGCCGCTTTTGGAAAACAAAAACACATTCCCTGCCGCTCTTTCCAAAAAGTATTCCGTCATTTGATCATCTGCATTCAGCACCGAATATCCGTCAGGCTTTACCGCTTCAACTACAAGGGATTTGACAAAAGCAAGGTCCTCCAGCGTGTTTATTCCGTCTATACCGAGATGGTCATCGGTAATATTTGTTATTACTCCGACATCGGCAAGGTCATATCCGAGTCCGCGCCTTATTATACCTCCTCTGGCTGTTTCAAGTACCGCGGCTTCAACCTCTCGGTTTGAAAGCACCATTTTTGCACTGACAGGTCCGGTATTGTCACCTTTTAGAACACATTCATCTCCTATATAAATACCTGATGTTGATGTCATCCCTACTTTCCTCCCCATAAGGGCAAGGGTATGCCTTATCAGCCTTGTTGCCGTGGTTTTTCCGTTTGTTCCCGTAACAGATACAATAGGAACCGCATACGGTTTATTCTCCGGGAACATCATTCCAACTATATCTTCAGCCACATTTCTACTCTTACCTTCGCTGGGATACAAATGCATCCTTAGTCCGGGTGCTGCATTAACCTCAACAACCGCACCATTTGAAGGAGCCAATGGCACCGATATATCATTCATGGTTACATCAATACCTGCTATATCAAGCCCTAACAGCCTGGCAGCTTTAACAAATGTGCTGCTGTTGCAGGGATGTATTTCTTCGGTACAGTCCCTCGCTGTTCCCCCGGTACTGAGATTGGAATTATACCTGAGCGGGATGGTTTCCCCGGCTTCCGGGATATAGTTCAAATCCATACCTCTTTTGGCCAATATTCCAAGCGTCACATTCTCAACTTTTATCCTTGTTAATGGTCTTTCATGGTCCTCTCCTCTAAGCGGACTTGAGTTTTCAATATCTATAAGCTCCCTGACAGTATGAAAACCATCTCCTAAAACACATGGCGGTTTCCTTTCGGAAACTGCCGAAACCTTGCCGCCCACTATCAAAACCCTGTAATCCTTGCCTTCGATGAACTTCTCCACTAATACAGCCTTACTGTATTTCATTGATTCCGCAAAAGCATCACGAGCCTCATCATCACTTCTGATATTCAGTATGACACCTTTCCCTTGATTTCCGTCATACGGCTTTATTACAACCGGATACCCTATTTCCCTGCTGATTTTGACGGCGGAATCCACCGTATAAGCAATATCACCGCATGGAACAGGTATTTTGTTATTATAGAGAATCTCTTTGGTTAAAAATTTATTACCGACTATATCTATTGAAATGCAACTGGGATTATCGGTCAAAGATGCTTCAATAAGTCTCGAGTACTTCCCGTATCCCAGCTGCAGCAAGCTTTCGTTTCCAACCCTTGTCACCGGTATTCCTCTTTTAACGGCTTCATCATATATAGCTTTTGCACTTGGCCCAAGCTCGTATTCAGCCACTATCTTTGAAATATCCTCCAGAATATACGTTAATATAACTTTTTCATTTTTTATGATGCTTTTTATTATATCTACCGCTGCCATGCCGCATTGAATTCCACATTTTTCGTTAACATATTCGTAAACTATATAATAGTTTGAAGGTTCTTTTATAACCCGGGTTTTACCGTAGAATACATCATAACCCAGCATGCTCTGCAGTTCAAGAATGAGGTGCTCTGTAACATGTCCTATATAAGTACCCTCTTTGAGCCGATCAACAAATCCACCTTCATATCCGAGAGAACAATAATGCCTTTGTAATCCCGGAGCCAAACTTAATAGAGTTTCATTGAAATTTTCCATGTCCCTGGTAGGCTTTGTATATAAATCTCCAATATTTATATCAAGCCTTATTACCGGTTTATGACTATATATATTCCTGCCGGTATAACTGCGTATACTTTCGATTTCCACTTTATAAATCCTCCCAAAAATCTAAGATTTATCAATCTCTTACTGTAGGTTTCGCGAAATCATATACCTTGATCCATTGAACGCGCAACTCTTTATGAAAATTCTTTCGCGCGTTCAATATATTTCAGGAACAGTTAAAATACAACTTCATTATTAATTGCGCTACAGCCTTCGTGGATGCCACTAAGGCACGCTTTAAAAAGCGAAGGTAATATTTTAAGTATCCATCAATTCTGGAGCCTCATAACCTCCCTGTTCTTCATATCGAAACCGTAGCCCTCGGGCAGTACATGAAGTGTAACATTTGTTATTGACAATATTTCATCAGGATTTAATTCCGAAACATTCGAGCTCTTTATGGTCTTACCATCCAAAACCGTTACGGCATTTGATCCCACCACATCAAAACGTGCGTCCGGATATACTCTTATAGCAGTATCCTCATCTATGCCGATTCCCAGCATATACGGGTTTTCTGCTACTCCGCACAGAAGCCTTCCGAGCCTTCCCCTTTGATCAAAATGCTGGTCAACAATTGCCTCCTCAAGAAGACTTAATCCTGATGCCATCATTAATGTACATTTTCTTGCCGGATCGTTGCTATTCCCATCCACAATCATGGTATTGCTCATTACAGAAGCTCCTGCACTTGTTCCTGCGACTGTAACACCCCTGTAATAGGCCTCCATAAGTGAGGTGTATACTTTGGTTCCGCCAAGAATACTGGTGATTCTCAGTTGGTCCCCACCGGTAAAGAAAATACCCGTTGAGTTCAAAACCCTTTGAGCATACTGATCATTATTTGCATCATCTCTGGAATTTATATTTAATACATCGATATTATTAATGCCTAACCGTTCAAAAACACTCCTGTATTCGTTTCCTACCTCTTCAGGCTTTTCAGTAGCAGTAGTTAAAATGATAAGATGAGCCTCATTTCCTCCAATCATATCTGCAACAGTCTTTAAAATTTTACTGTCACCTTGTTTATCCTCTGCTCCTCCGATTATCACTAGGTTTCCTTTTACTTTCTCACTCATCACTGCCCTCCGACCGTATAATCATTTTTTTAGTGCAAAAGTTATTCTTTCCACCTCATTGTTTCTTATTCAGGTAATATAAAACTCCAAAAGGAAGCAAAGGGACAATTCAAATGCCTTTAGCCAAAAAGCACCTGAATCGTCCCCCTTGTTTCCCCGCATTATAGCATTCCTTAAAACACCATGCAAAGCAGCAAAACATCCTTTTTTACCAAACGTTTATATTCCCAGGAAGTGCCTCGTGTAGTTCAAAATAACTCCGCTGAATATCAAACCGATACCCATCAATACAATATTGGCTATAATGATAGAAATACCGGCTTTGCTGCCGTTTTTATTTGCAATAATACCCATAATAACTCCCAAAACGCCAAAGATGAAAGGGTAAATAAAAAGCGACAGGAACGCTGAAATCCATCCAACCGTAATAAAAATACCGCTTCTTTTGGTTATTGCTGCTTGATTAATACCGTTATTATTAAATTCACCCATAAAAATCACCCGTATTTATTATTATCCTTAATCCTTTTCATATTCATTTTCTTTATGAACTTATAAAAAATATTGAATAAGAAGATAAGCAGAAATAACAGTACTATATAAAAAAGCTTAAAAACAGCAATCTCCCATATTATGTTCAAAATGTAGTATAATCCTCCAAACACCAAAGAAAACAATTCCATCATTTTACTTCTCGTACCTTCCTTTTTTTATAACTTCCCCGTTGTCAATGAAAATTTCGCCGTTTATAAACAGCTTTCCGATGCTGAAATTATTTTTGTCAAGAACTAAAATATCCGCGTCACTACCATTTAGCAAGGCACCTTTTTGAGGATATATCTTTAATACCCTGGCAACATTGGTAGAAACGGTTTTAACAACTTTTTCAATGTCCATCCCTTTGTCAAACAAACAACTCTTTATGTCATCAAACAGCTGCGACACCCTTCCCACGCCTATGCTGCCATTTTCAGCGGCCGGGATGCTTCCATTACCGTCGGAAGACACAGTTACCTTTTCCATATTTCCGCCGCTATCAAGTATCTTTTGGAGTGCATCAGGAACACTATAACCTTTACCGGTTTTCTCGCCTGCTGTAAGGTCAATGAAACCGCCGTTTTTCATGTAGTTAATTCCTTGTTCAAACAGATTCCTGTTCCTGTTAATATGAGTCGGCACATACATTTCAAGAGGGAAATCCGATTGTTCCATTAAATCGAGCAAGGGCTTCAGTCCTTCTTTACCGTCGCCTACGTGAACATGTACTACGCCTGCTTTCCCGCCTAAGAGACCGCCTATCCTTGCCTCCGAGACCAGGCTTCTTAATACTTCCAAAGACGGATGGCTTGACCTGTGGTCCGAAATAGCTATTTCACCAACCCCTATAACTTTGTCAATATATGCCATATCTTTCATAACCGACCCCGTAAGTGTCGCAGTAGGTACACTATAGCTCCCTGTGTAAATATAGGTATTTACTCCCTCTATTTGTAAGGCATGTGCCTTAGCCAGCAGTTCAGCAACACTTCTGGTAAGGCTGTCTACCCCAAGAACCCCTACAACAGTAGTCACACCTGCCGTAGTCAATTCCGACAAGCCTATCTCCGGAATTCTACTGACCGGCCCCTCTTCTCCTCCTCCGCCCAAAATGTGCACGTGCTGGTCTATAAATCCAGGGCATGTAATATTCTGCCGGCAGTCAATAACCTTGACGTCATATATTACATCTACAGGTATATTTTCATCAATCTTAAATATTTTACCGCCCACCACAAGTATGTCTTTAATCCCAATATCCTCTGGAACATAGCAATGGCAGCCTTTAAGAAGTTTTAACACGGAATCCTCCAAAACAACAGTTTTAGTTAATATAACCCCTGGAAAAGCATTTAATACGCCGCAAATTGGCAATTGTTTGAAAAATTGAGATAAATAAAGTCTATCCTTACAAGGTCATATTATGTTAATATATACGTGTATCGAATTTACATAATTGTTATTATATAATTTGAAATTTTCAAAAAAGTTTGCTACACTTGTTTTTGATTTATAATTTATTTTATGTGTTTGTTTTACAATTAAGCAATTATACAAAATTTAGTTAAAGGGTGATGATAGTGCCTTCTGATTTTAATTCATTAACTTCGAAGCAGAAAAAGATTTATGCTGCTATCGAAACATTTATCAAGGAAAATGGTATTCCGCCTACAGTAAGAGAAATAGGGGAATTGGTTGGGGAAAAAACACCAGGCGCAGTTCAGGGTATTTTAAACCGCTTGCAACAAAAGGGGGTAATCAAAAGAGAAATCGGTATGGCCCGCTCCATTAAATTAGTCTCTGAAAATTCCCAGTATGCAACTCCTGCATTTATTCCGGAAGTTAAAAAAATAAGCAGACGAAATGTTGGTGATCTTTTCAGCATCTACAACATCAACATGTATCAGCCCATGCCGCCTAGCCTGATACCGGAAGGCGAAGAGTGTTTCATAGTTAACTGTCCGGACAACAGCCTTGCCGAAAGCGGAATAAGGTATGAGGATTTGCTGGTAGTATCCAGGAACGCAGCTATTAATGACGGGGATATCGTTATTATGTTGTATGAAAACTCAGTTCTTTTAAGGAGATATTATTCCGGCGATCAAGACGGAACAATCCAGCTAAAAGCTGACAGTAATTTATTGAACAGAGAAGTATTCAACACCGATGAAGTAATCATTGTTGGAAAAGTAATCGGGAAATATACCAGATATTAATAATAGTGAAATGAAATTATAATATTAGAATCAATACTTAGCCAAATTCTTTAAAAAGATTTTATTGTTAATATTATTTTGTTTCATGATATTATTAACCTTTAGTTCAAGTTTTTCAAGCAATTTTTCCTTTATTTTGCTATCTTCAGGAAAGGATACGCTTGCAGTCAAAAAGCCGTATCCTTTTTTCCGTTGTTTAATTGCAGTATGACTTTCAAATAACCTCTTTATCTTATCCTCAAATGCATCTGCACCTGTTTTATCCGTAAACGGCAGTAAAACTATAATATTATTTCCATATTTAAAAACCATATCAGTCTCTCTAATTCTGGTGCTAATAACTTTCTTTACCAGATCGGCAAAACTCTCCATCTCATTAATGCATTCTTCCTCTATGCTTTCTGTCTGCACCGGAGACACTAAAAAAAGCGATAATGGATATCCTCCCCTGCTTGCTGCTTTAAATTCCTTGTTAAACAATTCGGGAAAAGTGAACAGCGAAATCTCTATGCTATCATATGTAAAGCTTTCGGGATTACTATACGGAAGCCCTATTACTTTTAGTATTTTGTTGAGCAAAACAGAATCACTATAAGGTTTGACAATATACTCAGATGCACCGGCTTCTATTGCCCTTATAATATGGCTTTTATCGGTAAACCTCGATATAACGACAACAGGTATGTTCTTATGCTTACCTCTTCTTTTCATTGCCCTTATTGCCGAAAAATCCAGCTCATCCACAAAGTTCACAGTCCAAATTACCGCATTTATGCTGACCTTTCCTCCGTGAAGCACGCTCAAAGCCTCAATTTCATTAGTAGCACCAACAATATTTATGTCATAATCCTTTAGAATGCTTGAAAGTTCAATTTTTGTTATATCCATGGCATCAACCGACAAAATACTCTTTTTCATCACTTTTTCCTCCGAATATATTAAAGGTGCAAATAAAAATTCATATTTTAGATGATGTTTATAAAACCGTGGAAGTGTATTATAAGCTGATTGAACTGCATTTGCAAAAAGTACCGACACTATTATTATAGCATTTGAATCAACATTATTGAAGACTTCTTAAAAAAACACGTCGCATTTTTTACTTTACAGGCTTTATAAATGGGTTGTAAAATATATGAAGAATCCCTTAAATAGATTAAGAATTGAGGTTATACCATGTCAAAAAAGAATTTCCAAAAAAGCAGTAAAACTCATAATTATATAGCAATGATTGTTACCGTATCGGTTGTTGTAGTAATTCTAGCGGTAGTAAGTATTATAATTGCCGTTTCAAAAGACACTTCTACCGGTACTTTAAACCAAAAAAGCACTGCACCGGCCATTAACAGCAGCACAGATAAGGCCTCATCATTGGCGGAATCAAAGGCCCTATTGGCTAAGCTCGAATCCGAGGGATATACTAAAGAAGAGATCAAGGTCTGTGAACAATATGTTGACGGCATTCTTTTCAGGATGAATGAAATCACTGTATTTTCAAGCAATTCGAGTAGTTTGCCCGCTGCAAACCCTGACGGCAATTCAACCGATGATACGTCAAAGTATACCGAACTACAGCTAAAAATCGACAGAGACAGAGCAGCGTACCTTATGATTAAGTTAAAAAAGGACTTTAAAAGCATCGAAAGTGTTTTTGATGAGTATCTTGTTTCACTCCAGCTTGGAATTGATTTAACCGAATATTTAAGCGATAAAGAGGCATATGAGAAAGCCAGGTCCGATAGAATGGCCGGGAAAGATAATACGGAATTTATAACAACTGATAAAATTGAAAATAAAATGCTTGAAAATTTGCAAAAGCAAAACGAAAACAACAGGACGGGCAATTTAAATCCCGGCTCCGGCAGTGTTACAGGCAATAATTCTCTGCCTGGCCTGTCACAGCAAGGTACAAATCTCCCTAACGTGGATATTCCGCGTCCTGTAGACCCTGCTGAAGAACTCAGGAAAAAAATCGGTCAATAAATAAAAGTCTCGGAGCATTTAGCCATCTGGACTTTTGCCGGATTTCCCATCTAGAAACGACCACTATTAAAAGCACTAATAATAAAAATGGGAAAACTCTTCACCCTTAGAGTTTCCCCATTTAATTATCAGGGCCGGTTTTCAACGGCCCCAAACCTCTTGTCATGTATTTATCATTCATAAATCTCGTTTCTTATCAAACTTCCCATTTTTTCAGTGCCTGTAAGCTGTGTACCTTCGCTAAATATATCGCCTGTCCTGTAACCCTTCTCAAGCACATTCACAACTGCTTTTTCAATATCTTCCGATACCTTGTCAAGTCCAAAAGAGTATTTCATCATCATTGCCAGAGACAAAATTGTGGCTATGGGATTTGCCTTATCC
>JAEZNF010000461.1 GCA_023441845.1 Bacillota bacterium
GGTATGTCCATCCAGATATGGCATCTTCAAATCAGAAAACACCACGTCTGGTTTTAGCTCAAGCACTCTCTCTGCCGCTCTCTTGGAATTGCTCTCCATTCCAATCACTTCAAACCCATTGTCCATCCACGGAACGTTGGCTGCTATCTCTTTCATAATCAGTTCTTCATCATCTACCAAAAATGCCTTAAACATACCGCCCTCCAATTTATACTATTTTACTATATTCGTCCAATAACTTCTATTTATATCTTTAAAATGTCTTCAAAATAATCTTATTAATAAATTTAAGGTATCAACATAGATTAGATTCATTTCCATTGGTATTATCTTCACATCTTTTTGATTTTCTCAGAGTTCTGGTATTCTTCTAAAACAAAAAACCTCGAAAACTACTCGGAGTATTTTTTATTTCCACTATCCACATTATGGTAGCATATCGATATGTTTTTCTATTCGCAATTGTTTTTCTTTGTTAACTGATATTTATTGTATTTAATATATAGTATCAATAATATTGTAAACCCTATGGAACATATGAAAAATGGAGTTTGTATGCTTATTTTTTGGAAAGCAAGACCACCTATTACAGGACCAATAAAAGAACCAATATTAGCTCCCATACTAAATTTCCCTATAGCAATCCCTCTAATTTCCTCTGCCATATCCTCTACATAAACACCATTTAGAGTAACATTAAGCATAGTTATAGCAATACAGTAGATTGTCCATACAACTCCGTACATATAAACACTATTCGTATAAGGTAATATGAATACAGTGACTATTAACATAATTAAGGAAACAACGATTGCCTTTCTACTTCCAATTCTGTCACTGATTTTTCCAAGTTTAGGTGAAGCAAACGCAATGATTACTGTAGGAAGTAGAAATGAAACACCAATCTCCAACAAATTGGAGTTGAATCTGCTTTGTAAATATAGAACAAAGATTGCAGAAACAATACTTGTAAAAATTCTAATAATTAAATTAAACATAATTATTTTATTTTTTTTGAAAGGTAAAGAAATGCTTAAAAATTCTTTATTGCTAATTGGTTTTGTTTCCTTTAAAAAAGCAATAGAATAAATGACAGCTGTTATTGCACTTATTGAACATATCATAAATAAATTAGACCAGCCATCAACTAATTTCGGAGTATTCAGAACATAAAAGCACAATAATATTCCCAGCAAGCCTCCCTTTTCAGAGTAGCTATCTACCTTTCCAAAATTATGTGCATTATTTTTCATATTCAAGTCGGCAATCATGCTGTATGTAGAAATACTAATAAAAGCAGACGCAATAGCTTGTAGACCCCTTCCTATATAAATCAATAATATCATTTTAGCATTAGAATAAATTACATATGATAATGCATAAAACAATAAGCCAAATACAAATATAGGCTTTCTCCCTATCTTATCCGCTATATAGCCAATGATAGGTCGTACAATAATAATTCCAAGTGAAAACACAGAAAAAAGTCCAGTTATTTGAAGAGGTGTTAACCCCAAAGCAGATGTATACACAGGTAATAATACATCCATTACAGTTAAAGGCAAAGATATTAGTAATAGTGGCAATGATAGTTTCTTAAAGTTTTTTTCATAATTTATCAAAATATAATGCACCTCATATTAATAATTTATTATTGGATCAGAGTTACTCTGATCATGGCAGTAGGGCAGACTATGTAATAAACCTGTATGCCTTGCCACTCAATAAATCAACGTCTCACTTTTCTACTTTGTCACATCTAAAATAAGCTTTACAATTTTAGTGCTGTGCAGAACATAGCTGCCATGTCCCTCTCCCGGCAAAATGTGGAGTTTACTGTTTGGGATGTTATCAGAAATGTACTGTGTATGACTCTGTTTCACCATGTCACGGCTTCCTGCCAGTACCGTAGTGGGGATTTCAATGTGACTAAGCATTTCTGCTGTAATATTGGGTTCTTTCAGCATCATGGTCATCTTTGGGTCTTTAACGATTGCGTTGATACACTGAAACAGCTTAAGCCAACCTGTACGTATACCGTTCGGATTTAAATTTGCCCCACTGATAATTATTTGGGATAATAGTTGTGGATACTTTGCAGCAAGCAGCAATCCCACAATCCCGCCATCACTGAATCCATAAAGAATGGGTTGCTCCAGGTTCAGCTCTTCAATAAAGCATTTGATATCCTCAGCAAAATCATCATAGTGATATTCCAAAGTAACATCACTCTTCCCATGCCCGCGGCTGTCTATTGCGTATACGGTATAGTATTCTGCCAATAAAGGCATCGCCTTGTCAAAAATCTTGTGCGTTTCCCCGTTTCCATGAATCAGAAGCAGGGGCTTTCCTGTGCCAGACTTTTCGTAATAAAGATTGATGTTATTCACATGGCACCTCATAGACGTATACCTCCTCATCCATATTTCCTCTACAACCGCTTCAAAGCATTCGATTTCTATATAATCAATATAGGTTAATAAAATTCCCGCCGATTTAATTTTGCGTCCTCGTTCCTATAGGCGGCATCAAATGTATCGATAAGTCGTTCTATAAGGGACAGTACTTCGCTTTCCTTATCATTCGGATTATAGTTATCAATCGATCACTTGTCAAGATTATATTTATAGCTCATCATTTTCTTCATTCACAACCCTTTTAATTTTGTAGGCATCGATCTTTATATCCTTAAGTATTCCAAAAATATG
>JAEZNF010000628.1 GCA_023441845.1 Bacillota bacterium
GGTATATAGAGGCATCAATAAGTGAAATTGAAAAGCTGAAGTCGGAGGGGAAATATGATCCTGCAAAAATAGATGACGAGATAGCCAAAATTATGTCGCCTGTAAGGCTTCTGGACGCAGTTACAAACCTTAACGAATATTCGATAAAAGTGTTCAAGCCGGAGTCTACCGTCGGTGCATCTGGTTATATACCGTGGGAAGTGGTTATAAAATGGTCGGGCGGTGAAAAACTTGCAGGATTCTTTGCCATGTTTATATCCATAATTTCATATCTGAGGTACAAAAAGACAGGTTGGCAGGGTTCCAAAAAGGTTATATGGATAGACAATCCTTTTGGACAGGCAAATGCAGGATACCTTCTTTCTTATATATTTGAACTTGCAAGGGCTACAGATACGCAGATGATATGTCTTACAGGTCATATGCAGACAGATATATACATGCAGTTTGACGTCGTTTACAGCCTTATTCACAGGGTGCTTTCCGGAATGAATATGAGTGTAATTCAGTCAAAACTTGTTAAATCACAGGGCGGCCTGGAGTCAGGATTCTATAAGATTAAACCCGAGCAGATGTCCATGTTTGAAGGGTTTTAGGCTTCATGTCCTAGGGAAGGCTACCAGGAATGCGAAGGTGGATTTAATAGATTACGTGGACTTCAGCACTCATGGCATCTCATGAGCTTAGTAAAGTAGAAAAATTTTTTGCAAACTAAGTAAGAACGCATTTCCACTTTTGGTTCTGTAGAGTTTCAAAGGCTTCGCCTTTGAAACTAGTAACTGACTGCATATTTAAACCGGTTATGATTCGCTACTTAGTTATTGGAATAAATGAGCTATTCTATTGTTGAATGGGGGGAATAATGTTGGAACTCCTGAAACCTAATTTCGTGACTATAAACGGTTATAAAATACACTATCTTGAGGCAGGAACCAAAGAGCCGGTGATTCTTCTTATGCATGGTACTCCAACTAATGCGTATATTTGGAGAAATGTTATTCCCGGGTTATCTAATACTGCAAGGGTTATAGCAATTGATATGATTGGATTCGGGAAATCTGATAAGCCGGTAAATATAGAGTATGATATCCAGAGTTATTGTGAGTATTTAAAAAAGTTTATTGAAATATTAAACTTAAAAAAAATAATTATTGTCGGAATGGATTTGGGACTAATAGTCGGTTTAAGCTATGCTATGGCTAATGAAGAGAAAATTGGCGGAATTGTGATGTTTGAAGGTTTTATTCAGCCGCTAGAGGATACTATTAAAAGTTTCCCTGTTTCAGCGAAGATCTTAATGCAGCTATCAAAAAGTAAAAAGTTTGCACAGAAAATGTTTCTTAAGAAGGGCGAAAAAACCGTTGAGCAAATGATTTCCATGTTAACGATAAGGAAAATACCAAAAGAAGACATGAATGAGTACATAATACCCATGAAAGATGAAGCAGTAAGGCGGAAAGTATGGCTTGAAGGGATAGGGCCACATACAATTCTAAGTAAAAAAGTGACTGACAATGTAAGGGAGTATTCTAAAAAATTATGCAAATCTCAAATACCCAAGCTTCTGCTTTATGCACAACCGGGCTCGGTTATAAATAAAAAAACTATTGAGTATGCAAGTAAAAATATCTCAAACCTGAAGGTTGAATTTATTGGGCAGGGAAAGCATTTCTTACCTGAGGACCAGCCTGAGAATATCAGTAACGCAATAGTCAGGTTTTACCAAAACATTACATGAACAGCGCAATTTAGGCTGCCAATTTAGTATCAAGAGGAGATGTTAGTTTATGGATGTATTGAAAGCAATATTTACAAGAAGAAGCATAAGGAGTTTTACAGGTGAAGCAATTAATAACGATGATTTGAATTGTATTTTGAAAGCCGGATTTTATGCTCCTTCTGCGAGAAATTTACAACCATGGCACTTTATAATTGTTAAAGATAAAGAAATGCTTGAAAGTATATCTCAAAAACACCCATATGCAAAGATGGTTCCTAATGCCGGGTGTTGTATAGTTGTATGTGGTGATAAGGAAAAACAAACAAAGACCGGCTTTTTAGTGGAAGATTGTTCGGCAGCTATCGAAAATATGTTGTTGGCAGCTCATGGTATAGGATTAGGTGGGGTCTGGCTTAGCCTGTATCCCATAAGTACCAGGTCAAAACCAATCGGGAAACTGCTGGGTATACCTGATAATATTGTACCGGTAGGAATGATTGCAGTTGGATATAAGGCGGAGGAAAAAATGACTGAGGAAAGGTACGACAAAGAAAAGTTGCATTTTGAACGTTGGTAGAAATCAGGTTTATGTTAGGAGACAACATAAGGAGAAATGATTAATGAGATATGAATACATACTTTTTGACCTCGACGGTACACTGACTGACCCCGCGATAGGCATAACAAATTCCATTATGTATGCCTTGAAAAAATATGGCATAGAGATTAACGACAGATGCGAGCTATATAAATTTATAGGACCTCCTTTGTGGGATTCTTTTGAAAAATATTATGGATTCTCAAAAGATGGGGCAAATACGGCTGTTGCATACTATCGTGAATATTATAGGGATAAAGGAATATTTGAAAATATTGTCTATGAGGGTCTTGAAGATCTGCTTAAAAAATTGAAAGACAAAGACATGGCGCTTATTGTCGCAACATCTAAACCTGAAGTGTTTGCAAATCAAATATTAGAGCATTTTGATATTGCAAAATACTTTACTTATGTTGCCGGCAGCAATCTGGATGGAACAAGAATAAAAAAGGATGAAGTTATAAGGTATGCATTGGAAAGTTGCAGCATTAATGATTTATCAAAAGCAATAATGATTGGTGACAGGGAGTATGACGTTATTGGCGCAAAAAAGGCGGGCATCAAATCAATCGGTGTTTTGTACGGGTATGGTGATAGAAGCGAACTTGAGAATGCCGGTGCTGATTATATTGTCGCCACGGTTGCAGATATTGAAAAGGTTTTAATCGGATAATTTATAAGGGACATTTGAACCGCAAGGAAGGCATAAGTGCGTTAAAGAAACTAAAGCTCTCAAAGTAGATGAAAGGATGAGAATATGAACTATTATGTTATAACAGGTGCTTCAAAGG
>JAEZNF010000054.1 GCA_023441845.1 Bacillota bacterium
AATATTTCTCAATAAAACCAAGTTTGCTAAATGCACCTCTTACAAACCATCTTCATAATAACAATAAAAAAATTATACCAGAGAATATACAATAATTCAATATGTGAAAATTTTGTATACTCACATTGTTTATTTCTGTATGTCCCATAACATAAGAATATTTTACCATAAATAAATTAAAATTAATATATTAAATTATAAAATTTCCTGAACTTTTTTATAAAATAATTCTTAGCGCCCTTCCTTACTTCATTATAGACTTTTATTCTTTTTTATTAATTCCCATCATCCCAGCAAACTGCTGCATGGCTTTATCGTGTGCACCGGCACCGGAATCAATGAATATTGTGCTTCCAGCCCCTTTTTCGGCTATATGCTTAAGGGTTTCCGTGTACATAAAGTACAAAAGGTATGACGGATCGACATTTGCATCCTTTAATTCTTCCACTGCAACCTTTATACCTTTTGAAACCTCTTCTCTGAAAGCAGCCATACCCTCTCCCTTTTTCCTCCATGCATCCTTCTCTGACTCGGCTTGTATCTTGATAAATGCACCTTCTGCTTCAGCTTCCTTCGTTTTCTTTATAAGCAAGGCAGCACCTTCATTCTCAGCTGCTTTCCTTAAATTAAACGAAGAAACAACCTTTGCCATGCTTTCGGTTATTTCCTTGTCAAACTGTAAATCGGTAATCTGAATGTCATGAAGTGCATATCCCCAAACTTCTATTTTCTGATCAATATGCTCTTTTATGGTTGAAGCCATCTCCTGCCTTATACCCAGTATTTCATTCTGGTTTTTTGTTGCAACATAGGCCCTGACCTCACCCTCTACCAGCTTTTGCATTGCCAGAACAAATTCTGCTGACGAGTTAAACGCAAAGGCCGCGTTTTTGAAAGTGTCTTCCGAGTCCTTGGCTACTGAGTAAAGAAGCATTGATTTAAAGTAAACATTTGCCTGGTCTTTGGTTATTGCCTGAAAATTTAATTCCATTGCCCTGTTTTGAAGCGACATTTTTAAAAACCTGCTCTCCCATGGCAATTTAAAGTTCAAACCCGGCCTTAAAAACCTTTTATACCTGCCGAATTGCGTTATCATTACAACATGACCCTGATCTACGGTTACTATATTCACAATCAGTATAATAAGAAAAAACACCACTACACCAACTAAAACATAAAATTCCATTTTTAGCCCTCCCCTAATATATTTTTGTTTAAATCATATTAAACTCCGGTGTTCATAAAGAATCACCCACATCAATTATACATATTACTGTAAACCTTGTCAAAACCAAACAAAAAGCCGGAAGACTTGTTGGCTAATCTCCGGCGCTGTCTTTTTGACACTCATTAAAAGCAGCTCAATTTAAAGTATTATGCAGATCAGGCCTCCACTACCCTCGTTTATTATCTTCTGAAGTGTTTCCTGAAGTTTCATCTGCGCATCTTCAGGCATTCTGCTGAGCTTATTGTTCAAACCCTCGGTAACAAGTTCATGCAGCGATTTCCCGAATATGTTTGATGCCCACAGTTTTCTCGGATCACTCTCAAACTCCTGCAGCAGGTAATTTACCAGTTCTTCCGACTGTTTCTCCGATCCAACCAGAGGTGCTATCTCTGTTTCTATATCTGCCCTTATCATATGTATTGACGGAGCACTTGCTCTTAGTTTCACCCCGAACCGGCTTCCCTGTTTAACTATTTCAGGTTCTTCGAGAGACAGTTCTTCCACCTTGGGTGTAACGATGCCATATCCTTTTAGCTGGACTTGATGTATGGCATATTCAAGCCTTTCATACTCCCTCTTAATCCTGGCCAGATCTTTCATCATACCTATGAGAACATGCTCACCCTCAACCCTGATACCTGACTCTTCACTTAAGATGTTATAGAATAAGCCTTCAGGAACTCTCAGTTCAACCAGGACATTTCCCTCTCCAAGGTCAATTCTTTCCATAACCGCTTTGCTGATAAAATCATACTCCGAAAAGTAAAGCATTGCGTTTTTAGCTTCCCGAACCTTCTTTACATCCCTAAATGTTTCCATTATGGCATTAATAATACTTGCCCTAACCGGATTCTCATTCTCAAGGGATTCAACCCAGCGAGGAATATTTATTCCTATTTCGGTAACCGGGAACTCATAAAGGATTTTTTCCATAATTAAATTTACATCTTCAATTCTTAGTTGTGCACAATTGACACTAACCACCGGAACGGAATACTTCTCTTCAAGCTCTTCTCTCAGCTTGATTGTTTCCGCATCATAAGGCCTTACAGAGTTTAAGACAATAACAAATGGTTTATTGATTTCTTTCAGCTCTGAAATCACCCTTTTTTCAGCTTCCAAATACTCTTCCCTCTCCAGGTCGGTTATTGTCCCGTCGGTAGTTACTACAATCCCTATTGTCGAATGCTCGTTGATAACCTTTTTTGTCCCCAGTTCTGCAGCTTCTCCAAAAGGAATCTGATAGTTAAACCATGGTGTTGAAACCATTCTCGGAGCATTGTTTTCCAGATATCCCAGAGCTCCTTTAACCAGATAGCCCACACAGTCTATCAGCCTGACTTTCAGCTGTAGAGTTTCGTCAATTACTATCTCCACAGCTTCGTTTGGAATAAATTTAGGCTCTGTGGTCATTATCGTCCGGCCTGCCGCACTCTGAGGAAGTTCGTCCCTTGCACGTTCCCTTTGATAAGAATTTTCTATATTAGGGATAACAAGCAAATCCATAAATTTTTTTATAAAGGTCGATTTACCCGTTCTGACAGGACCTACTATGCCTAAATAAATGTCTCCCTGAGTTCTTTCGGCTATTTGTTGGTATATGTCGTACTTTTCCACCCGCAATCCCCCCTACATTATTACATATGCCTTTTACAGCATATATTGTACTAGTTACTCATATCTGTATAAATATATGTCTATATTCCTTTAATATTACAAGAAATTCGAAACCTTACCAATAAAAGTATCAGGGGCATTAAACCCATTGTCATCAAGCACCATCGACTTTTGCCGGATTTCCCGTCTAGAAATGATCCTGTTCAAAAGCTCGGGACCGTCGAGGCCCTCTCGCTTTTGTCCGGATTTCTCTTCGAGAAATGACCCTAATAAAAAACAGGCTTTAACAGCCTGTTTTTTGCCCTGTATTTTTTTAAACACCTGTAAAAAATAAGTTTCTGTCCACACTGCCGGAGCCGTACCTCTTACGGTGAATTACTCTATATCAACTGAGTTATGTTTATGTAACCCATTGTCTTGTCTATATTTAGAGTCTTAACTTCATTATCACAGTTTGTAATTGCATTGTCTCTATATTAGTCGGCCGAATTTGCATTCATTACCAAAATAACATTCAAGTTGCCGTTCCTGCAGCGGATTTGATCCAGAAATTCTTTTTCGTTCGTACCGTTCTTCATGGTGACAATATAAACAAGTTCATAAAGCGTTCCCAGGTCGGTAGTTTTAACCTTTTTCAAATCATGCCTTACCGTGTATGTTCTGAGAACATCATCAAATGCCCCTTGATAGTCCAAATCCTCAGGAATGATAATCTTAAGCATTTTATCGATGGTTTTCCCTACCCCAAAGTTAAGCTTGGATAGAATAAACATAATTATACAAAGTATAACGGTAAAAACCGCTGCATAGCTGGGCAGCCCAACACCACAAGCAAGCCCTGCCGACATTGTAAACAATACATATGCAATATCTTTCGGGTCCCCGGCAGTACTTCTGAAACGGATAATTGAAAATGCTCCTGCCAGACCGAATGCCCTTGCAGCATTGTTACCTATTAAAAGAATTATAATCGCTATGGTACAAGGTATCATAACCAACGTCAGCGGAAAGCTCTGGTTATAGTGCCCCTTTGAATATGTTTTCATATAAGTAAAGCTGATAATCATTCCCAGAACAAATGCAGTCAGAAGCGCCAGTACTGCAGCTCCTAAGGGCAGTGTTGTTACATCATTTGTTACATTAAATATCGCGTCCATTTATTTTTTTCCCCTCTCCGTAATGTTTATACCTATCGGCATATAGTACCATCAATCCAAACCTTGAAAAACCTGTCATATGATTCTTGTTTGCGTCACGTATTGTTGAAAGCCTACCAAGCCCCCCACTAATCACTGCAACAGCCCCTTTCCATATATTTTTTATATTGCAAAGTACATAATTTAGTACTTGCTATCTATATATTAGTTTTACATTCCCGGACATGCCATTACATCCGGCTGTATTGCAAGTCTATAACACCATAGTCCGGATATTTCACCACATTATTTTACTCTTCCGAGCAATAAAAGCAAATCATAGTCGAAAACATCAGGTATTCATAATTTGATAATCATTCGGCAGAATCAGAGGATTTACAATTTGTGCATTAGCAAAGTGTGCCGGAAGCTTTCCAATATCAGTTTCTACTATATTAGAGGCTATCATCGTTTTATATTCCGTCCCGTACTTGGAAAAGCTGGTTTTATATAATTTGAATTCGCTAAGCATTTTCGAGAGCCAAATCGGTATACTCTTCTCAGCTTTTACCTCCATTAGAACTACATGGCTTTCTAAAAGCCTGTCTCCATAATCACCGCACTCTAGTCTCAAGTCTGTTCTTCTGGTTCGGATATTAGCGTCAAACGTTATTCTAAGATCTCTGTTGTTTATTCCAAAGTATGCTTTTCTGTCATATGCCAGATAAAGCTTGGGTTCTAAATCATAAAGCTGCAAAAAATAATCGATTTCATTTAATACCTGCCTGTTCATATATTTTTTGACTTCAGGTTTCTTTTTGGTTTCTAAAAAATCATATGCTTCTTTCAAAGTAAGCTTCGTCCTTCTTTTGTTTACGAGACCATTTACTTTTTTCTTGATTTCCAGATATACCTTGTCATCCAATGAAGGTACACCGTAACCACGCAGCCTCAATTTTTCCTTGTATTTAGGCTTTGATAGAGAAGTTCTGATAAGATGGTTATCTGCCGTGTCGAAATAAATATTGCTTATTGTATAGTAGGAATGCGTTTTATTGTACTCGTCCAGTTCCATATACTTACGAAGTACTTGTTGAATTTCAGCGTATACTTCAACAGTCATCATAAACTTTTTCTCATACCTGTTAAACACCTCAATTGCCATTTCAACCTCCCCTTCCTTTTTTCCTAATAAATTTTTATAGGACTGCTAATATAGACGTCCTATTTCTCTTTATATGCGTCGGTAAAAAAATTGTTTATATTTATATACTAATTTAAAAATTTTACATTTACAACATTGCAGCCGTAAAAACAATTATATATATAATTCGAATTATATGTTTTTTTTGGGTCGAATTTTTTAATAATCAGAAAATTTTGAAACATCAAAGTAATATTTCGACTTTTATTATTAGTAAAGTACAATCATCCCCCAGTTGTTATAAAATCACGTTTTATATACCTACCAATTAAAACCAGAAAAAAGACAAGCTTTCCGGACAACAAAAATTTTGTCCCTCCTTATTGTTTAAACGAAGAAAGAGTAAAATTCCAATACAAATAGCTATTAAGGGCGGAAAGAATATTTGCAGAGAATGTATCTGAGAACATATTGAAAACAATGTCGAAGAACAGCACCTTGCAGCCCATAAATTATCTTAACAC
>JAEZNF010000683.1 GCA_023441845.1 Bacillota bacterium
CCACTACATTATCACCGAGTTTAATGTCCATACCCTTTGTTTCCTGCTCGAGGTACTGTATTCCGAGCCATACGCCCTCAAGGTTCTCTCCCTCAATATGCATCGGGGTTGCACGCCATGAACCTATTGCAAGGTATACGGCATCGAAATCCTTGTTAAGGTCCTCAAGTAAAAGATGGCTGCCTAATGCCTTACCTGTCATTATCTTTACACCCATCTTTTTAATGATATCGATTTCCTTATCAAGCGTTGCCTTAGGCAGACGGTATTCGGGAATACCGTAACGCATCATTCCGCCGGCATAGTTCTGACGCTCGAATACAGTCACATCATGGCCGTTTATTGCGCTGTAGTATGCAGCGGAAAGACCTGACGGACCAGCACCGACAATTGCAATCTTCTTACCGGTTGATGGACTTCTGTCCGGAATCCAGGGGCCGTTTTCCATATCCCAGTCTGCCGCAAACCTTTTGACGTAATTTATGGCTACAGGAGAATCTACAAGATTACGGCGGCATTCCGACTCACAGGTATGTGGGCAGACACGTCCGCATACTATGGGGAACGGATTGTTGTCTTTAATTACACGTACCGCTGCTTCGTAGTTACCGTTTGAAACATGGCGAAGATATGACTGTATGTCTATATTCGCAGGGCAAGTCATAACGCACGGAGCAACGCAGTCGGCGTTATGGTCTGAAAGCAGCTGTTCAAGGCGCACCTTACGGTAATTTTCAAGCTTTGGGCTGTTGGTGCAAATAACCATACCTTCTTTAATTGGAGTCTGGCATGCTTTTACATCCCTGTCTCCGAGCTCGACAACGCATAATCCGCAGTTTCCGTTTGACCTTTCAAGCCTAATGTCATAACAGAGATGGGGGATGTGTATATCCTCCTGAAGCAGCGCCTGAAGAATGGTCAGGTTGTCATATACTTCGATTTCGCGGCCGTTGACGGTTACTTTAATTCGTTTGTGATCTGTTAATGTTTTCATTTGTTCTACCTCTTATTCCATGTATTTGTAAATTGGTAATTATAATATCCAAGAATAGGATTAAATTCTATACCTGCCCGGGAAAATAAATCTTTGAAGCGACATTGCTTTGATCTACCGAAATGCAAGGTTTATATAATAAATAGTAATCCATCATAAAAGGATATACACAGCTTTAAAGATTTATTTTTACGGAACCTAAAAATCATAGCGCTTTATCCGGTTTAAAGCTGTTCATCACAAGTAAGTTATTTTTTTAACATTCTTTCTAACACCCAAATCATTATAGCGGAATAATTAAGATTTGTCATTTCATTTTTACGCGATTTTTCGGGGTTTTAATCGAAATATTTAAATATCAATGCAGATTTTATGCTTTTTTTTATGAATTCACATATAAAAAAATTTAATAAAAAGTTTACAAAATACACTGGAAAAATACACATTGGTTGGATATGATTTATTTGTGTTTGTCCTCATTGGAATTTGATGTAATGTTTATTAAACTAGATAGGTTTTAAGAAGTGCCGGGTAATATTTAGCGGGGGATATGTGTAGTGCAGACTGTAATAGGTAGGAGAAGCAATTACAATAGTGGAGTAAAAAATAGCAAAAGTAAAAAGCGTAAAAAAAGAAGAATAATCTTAAAGAGGATAAGGTTTGTATTAATTATTCTGTCCATAGCCTTTTTAATATGGTATCTGACGCAAGCCGATACCCAAAACATCAAGACCGCA
Source organism: Bacillota bacterium (assembly GCA_023441845.1). Lineage (GTDB taxonomy): Bacteria > Bacillota > Clostridia > Acetivibrionales > DSM-2933 > JAEZNF01. Next base: position 1,732 of record JAEZNF010000683.1, read on the forward strand.
ATTATGGACGGAATTGAAGAGACAGGATATATAAATACGGAAAAAGATAAGGAATCTTCAATTGGCGGTGATATAAAAGAAAGTACAGGAAAGCTAAAAAGTGAGCTGGAAAGCTATATCGAAGGCTTTGAAGGAAAATATGGGATTTACTATTACAACCTGTACGATGGGGAAGCGTTTGGAATAAACGAAGAGGATGAATTTACTGCGGCAAGCACCATTAAAGTTCCTCTTAATCTGTACCTGTATGAAAAGATAAAATCCGGAAGCGTCAACCCGGATGGTACACTAAGATACCTCCAGCAGGATTATGAGGGCGGCACAGGCATAATACAGGGAGAAAATTTCGGTAAAAAATATACGTTGACAAATCTTTCGGAGCTTTCCATCAAAAATAGCGACAACATTGCGACAAATATGCTGTTCAGATATTTGGGCAAGTATAACGTTAAGGAATATATGAGGCAAAAAGGAGCAAAAGTGGTATATGACGACAAAAATGTATCCTGCCCCAAAGATATGGCACTTTACATGAAATTGGTGTATGAATTTTGCGAAAAAAATAGTACAATAGGAAACGGACTTATGGATAGTCTTTTGAATACGGAATTTAACGACAGGCTGCCCGCTTTGCTGCCTGATACGGTTAAGGTGGCACATAAAATCGGTACACAGGTAAAAGTTATAAATGATGTGGGGATAGTGTTTGCAGACAAGCCATATATTATCACCGTCATGACTGACAATATAAATGAGGATGAGGCGGCACAAGTAATTGCAAATATCTCCAAAAAGGTATTTGATCATGTACAAAGCGGACAGCAGTGAAGATTTTAAGCAGCCGCAACAATAGGCAGGTAATAATTTTAACAGAACAGAGGACTTATATATGCGAAAAATATTCTTAACATTATTCATAGTTGCATTAATGGCATCTTACACTTCAAATGCGTATGCACAGCTTCCGCAGGTTTTACCGGACTGTTCATACATACTTATTGACTCTAAAACCGGTCAGGTAATTGCGGAATACAACGCCGATGTCAAGCACCGTCCGGCTAGCACCACAAAAATTATGACGGCAATAGTGGCTTTAGAGAATGGGGAGCTTGACTCAAAGATGAATGTCTCGGCTGAGGCTGTATATGGTATCGGCCCCGGCGGTATGAATATAGGTATTATGCCGCAAGAGGATAACCTGACCCTTGAAAACCTCTTGAATGTAATGCTCATCAAGTCGGCAAATGAAACGGCAAACATTATTTCAGAGAATATTTTAGGCTCAAAAGATGAGTTTATGGCCAGAATGAACAGCAAAGCGGTTGAAATAGGAGCTTTAAATACCAATTTTGTAAATCCCTGCGGCAAGGATGACCTTAAAATAGAAGCGGACCATTTATCCACTGCACGGGATATGGCCTTGATTGCAAGATATGGTATGACTATTCCTAAGTTCAGGGAAATTGTTGCAAAAGAGTATTATAATGAACTTCCGGTGACAAATAAGCACGATAAATGGGATGAGCTGCGTACAACAAATAAGCTTCTTTGGTATTCAAACAAGTACGATTATTCCAGGGACGGTCAAAAAAAGCAGTATGAGGTAACCGGAATTAAAACGGGATTCACCAGTGCTGCAGGTTTCAACCTTATATGTTCTGCTGTTGATGAAGACGGAATGGAGCTTATTGCCGCCATTTTGCATGTAACAGAAGGGAATAACAGGATTAATACCTATGCAAAGCAGCTTTTTAGACATGGATTTGAAACTTACTCCAATCAAACAATTGTAAGCGGCAATCAGCTTATAAAAAGCATAGACATAAAGGATGCAAAAGATAATAAAAGACTTGATCTTTTGACCGGCAAAGACCTTATCTGTGCCATGCCGCTTGATGAAAGCAGTAAGAACATTGAAACCAGTGAGATAATAAACGAGGATATTGAGGCGCCGGTGAAAAAAGGCGATGTATTGGGGTATGTGGAATACAAAAGGGGCGGTGTACTGCTTGGTAAGGTAGACCTTGTAGCCTCTTTCGATATTGAAAAGGCCGGTAAGGCCGTAATACAGGATAAAACCCAAAGTATTCTTGGCAAGATACCTTTTTTAAAGATCATGCTTGTACTTTTTATTATAGCTGCCGTTTTGCTCGTCATAAGGATACTGGTGTACAATCTTATAATAAAACATAAGAGGTTTCATAATTAATGCCGGATTGATGCCCATCAACATAGAATAAGTTAAATGCATTAGTTACACTTATATTTGTTTTATAAATATTCTATAAGTTATTCTTTTGTATATTTTCAACAATAATCATTTTAATTTAAGTATTAAAAATTACTATCTATAATATGGTATAATTTATTTGTGTTTGATATAATATTAGCAGTTGTAAAAAAAATCATATATTACTAAATTAGAGAATGTCAAAACAATTCTATTATTGCGGTTAAATTATATGAAATATAAGAATAATCATATGTCGGTATGATTATAACAAAGGATGGATAACATGGCTGACACAGCAATTGTTGAATACTTTGTGTCATTATCAAGTACTCTTGTATTCCTGACTAAAAGAGGATTTGAAAAGCCACTGGTATATGAGATTCCTGTTACAAAAGATTACCTGTCCAAATGCACCGGACGTTTGATTATTGACTTTCACGGCCTGCCTATGGGCTGGGATAACGAAACGTCCAGATTTGAACATTATAAAATGCTGTTATCCATGAATCCGTCTGTCAATTCCTTAAAGCGATTACAGGGTATACGGCAGCAGAATCTAAAAAATTCAAGGTTCCGGTATGAGTTGACATATTTGGAAGAGCTTTCGGAAATATTGTTTCCGGAAGAGCTTAAAGAACAGATTGCAAAGTGCGCTCTTTTATATATAATCCCTTATGGGCCGCTGCACTCAATTCCGTTTGCAGCTTTACGCTGGTCGGATAATGAGTATTTGATAGAACGCTTCGGTATATGTTACGGACATAGCACGGGAGTACTTCGCTATTGTCAGAATAAGAACCGTAAACGCACACATGGTATTGAACACCGCCCTAAGTCGTTATTAATTGCTGCAGTAGCGGCTGCAAACGACTTGAAGCCGCAGTATTTTGAAGAAGACGGAAATATACTGGCAGGTGTTTTTTTGGAACAAAACATACATAACAAGGTTACAAGTCTCATAGGGACTACCGCTGCCGAAGGCCGCAAACCTGCAAGCAAGGAACTTATTACAGAGTTTATTCAGGAACATGATATTATTCATCTGGCATGTCATGGAATATTCGGGCTGGATGAAATTGAAGGTGATTCTCTAAACTCCGGCTTGATGGTATCCGACGGACATAATTCCTTATCTACCGAACAAGTCAAAAGTCTTACTAAAGAAGAACGTGCACCGTATATGCTCATGGCGCGTGATATATTCAACCTAAAACTTTCGGCTGATCTAGTCACACTGCGTGCGTGCTCATCCGGTCGTACCGAGATAAAATCGGGAGACGAGTTGATTGGGTTGACACGGGCGTTTTTCTATGCAGGAACTCCTTCGGTGATAGCAAGTCTGTGGAACGTAAACCAAAACAGCTCTCAACAGCTTTTAAACGAGTTTTACCGACTATGGCTGGATAATAATAAACCGCTTTATAAATGGCAGGCCCTAAGGCAAGCTCAAATAAACATGATAAAAACTGAGGATTATGCTCATCCTTATCATTGGGCTCCTTTTGTATTAATCGGGGACTGGATATGACAAAACTTGATTGTGCAGGTCAGTGAGGCGGGTTTTTGGGAATTTATATCAATTACAAAATGTAAAGGAGATATGACATGAAAACATTAGAGGAAAGAATCAACCAGCTGGAAGATCAACAAGTACTGTCAATAGTTGCTTCGCTGTCCGGAGAGTTTTCTACCGATGAGACCCCGGAAGGTAAGGAGGCTCAAATAAGTGTTCTCCAATCTGTGTTGTCACAGTGCGGACAGGAATTGGATTTTAATGTGTTAGCAGAGATGGATACCCCTGTGGCTGCCGGTTTTGCAAAAGAATTGCTTCTGCTTATGTCACAATCTCCCGAGATTCGCCAATCGCTTGAGGCCTGGCTCGATCAGCCTCCTGTACAGGAAGAAGCGGCACTTCCTTTGATATTGACCGCTCCTATCGTATTTACAGGGTGCCTTACATTCTTATATGTGGTAGGGCATATAAAGTTTGTCCGGCGTGCTGACGGCAAATATGAATTTATATATGATTCTGCAAAAACTACCCCAATAGATAGCACATATAAAGACATTGTGAAGTCACTGGCTAACCTGATGAAAAAGTTTATACGGTAGGAAAAAATATGAATGATTCCGAATATTTCAATGAAATGCATAATCCATTGATAAGAACAGCATGCTTTTTTGTGTTCAAAATGGTATCTTTTCAGGAAGCAGTTGAGAGTGTAAAGAACAGTGATGAACTCAATCATATGTCGGATGAAGAACTGCTGTTAATAATTGGAAAGGCCAGGGAATACTGGAAGGATAAGCTGGTAATTGCAAGCCCGGACAATATACTGATATATCCGGCGCTAATTTTTGAGTGCGTTAAAGTACGCCTGACAACTGTCGGAAATTACAGGCGTGGTACACAGGGCGATGAGAAAGCTAAACTGGATATACGCATGGCACACTGGATAACTATAATTTCACAGTGTTGTATAGATAAAGGAATAGCTTTATTGCTGGTACCTGAACCGAAGGGTGCATGGGAGACATTTGCGGAAGCCAATATGTTGGCACGTGCTCTTCCCGATTCAGGAAAATTAAGGTTACGGGAAGCACTATATTCGGTTTATGGACAAAGGATGGCGGCAGCATCCGGTCGGCAACAGCTTTTAATTGAGAGATCGGTACATGACATCAACGCTCTTTTAGGTATTCCGGAACGCCAAAAAGAAGCTGAAAGCTATTTGAAAGAAATCGAGGAAGCATTCGACGACCTTTATGTAATATT
>JAEZNF010000688.1 GCA_023441845.1 Bacillota bacterium
TGTAAATTCCATGCATCATGAAAGAGAGATTACGCCTGGCGATATTGCAAGTTATCTTCCAAATGCTGTTTATTATTCGGAAAGTGCGCTTAAGGAAACATATAATACTGCATCGCTAATGTTATCAGAAATGGCAAATAAAGAAGGGGTAAAAGTTATTTTAACCGGCGAAGGTGCTGACGAGTTGTTTGCAGGGTATGTTGGATACCAGTTTGATGTTATGAGGGCTATGTCAACTCCAAAGAATACACTTGAAAATCTACAGGAACAGGCTGTCAGGCAGCAGATATGGGGAGATCCTAATTTCTTTTATGAGAAAGATTATTATAAGTTGAAAGATTACAAGAAATCATTCTATTCAACCGGATTATTATCCACTGATGGCTATGATTGCCTGAAACACACGATTATTGATAAGGATCAGATTGCAAATGTGGATTTGGTACATAAAAGATCATATATTGACTTGAAATTAAGGTTAAGTGAACACTTGCTGGCTGGTCATGGTGATCGTGCCGGTCTGGCTAACTCTGTTGAAGCAAGATATCCATTTCTGGATAAGGAATTAATAGAGTTCGCACGAATTATTCCGCCAAAACTAAAACTGAATAAGTTAAAAGAAAAGTATATTTTAAAACAAATAGCAATGGATATTATTCCGGAAAAGATTATCAAAAGACCAAAGTTTGCATTCGTAGCACCAGGAAGCCCGGACATCCTTAAAACTAATCAGGAATATGTTAATGATTTGTTATCATATGAGACGATCAAGAGGCAGGGGTATTTCAATCCTGATGAAGTGGAGCGTTTAAGGAAAAATTATCTGGAACCGGATTTTAAATTAAATTTACCTTATGATAATGATATGATTATCATTGTTATTACATTTAATATTCTATTAGAAAAATTTAATTTACCGGCTTTTGACTAAATCTTTTAATACTTTAGCTATTACTTTAATGGGGAGAAAAACTATGCAGTATAGTACAATACAAGAACTTATTTATGGAAGCTTTAGTGCTATATCAGAAGAACATGTGCTGATTCAGCAACAAACAAAAAATGTAACTGCAGGTGAATTACAAAAAAGTTCACGATTGATCAGTAAGTGGATTATGAATGAGAAATTGGACAAAAGCACACCCATAGCATTATTAATGGATGACCGGATTGAAATGATTGCATGTATCATTGGAATTTTGGAGGCAGCTTGTGTATTTGTTCCGCTTGAAACGAATTATCCCGCTGATGCAATAAAAGAAATGCTGCAGGTAGCAAAAGTACAAATTGTTCTAACGGAAGACCATTATGAAAAATATAATGATATTTTTGAAAAATTAAAGATAAGAGTAATCAATATAAAGAAATTACAGTCCATTGATCCAGTTGATCCATCTGAAGAAACCGATGTATTTAATCCAAATTTATATGACCCCAGTGATCCTATTTATATTTATTTTACGTCAGGTACTACAAATAAGCCGAAAGCAATATTAGGACAGAATAAGGGGTTGACGCATTTTATCGAGTGGGAATCCGAGAAAGTAGGTTATATAAAGGCGAAGGTTAGCCAGTTAACTTCGCCGTGTCATGATCCGTTTTTAAGAGATATTTTTCTGGCAATCAATCTTGGTGGTACCATTTGTATTCCGGACAGCAGGAGTATTTTATTAGATGGGCGGATGCTTCTTAATTGGGTAAGGAATTCTAAAGTGAATATCGTGCACTGTACACCAAGTTTATTCAATCATATGTTAATAACAATGGATAAAATCATGTGTTTTCCGGAGTTGAAATATATATTTTTGGCTGGTGAAAAGATAAATCCACAAATTATTAAAAAGTGGTTTGAAATGGCAATAGGTAAATTTCAATTGAAAAATCTTTATGGACCCACAGAAACAACCTTGGCAAAGCTTTGCTATGATATATCTCCTCAAGATGGAGACTTACAGAATATACCTATTGGAAAGCCGATGGATGGAGCTGAAGCATTTATCTTTAATGAGTGTATGCAGCTTTGCAATATCGAAGAAATCGGTGAAATTTACATCAGAACACCATATAGATCATTAGGTTACCTGGATAATGAAGATATGAATCAGAAAGTATTTGTTTCAAATCCGTTTAATGAAGATAAAAACGATTTAATCTATAAAACGGGTGATATGGGACGCCGTTTGGCAGATGGAAATATTGAATTTATCGGTCGTGAAGATGATCAGGTAAAAATCAGGGGAAACAGAGTTGAATTAAGCTATATCGAACATCATATTTTGGAGATGGAGCATATAAAAGAATGTGTGGTAACTTTTCATGCTAATGAAACTGGGAATGAGTATATTACAGCATATATTGTTTCCGAAAACACATATACAAAAGTTGAGGTGATCAATTTCCTGAAGGCTAGGATGCCGGATTATATGCTTCCGACATATATAGTTTTTCTGAATGCTTTGCCATTAAACAATAATATGAAAATTGATAAGCGAGCATTGCCGGACCCCCGTTGTATACAGGAAGAGACAATAGTCCATCCTCATAATGAGATTGAAAATAAGTTGGCTGATATATTTAAAAATGTTCTGAATGTTAAACAGATCAGTATCACAGGCAACTTCTTTACCCTTGGAGGAACATCACTTGATGTCATGTCTCTGATCAGCAAAGTATTTGATGAGTTTCAGGTGGAAATCTCGTTAGAGGATGTATTTAACAGTTTGTCATTGGAAGAATTTGCAGTACTTATAGCAGAAAGGCTTCGATCTGAGGAATATGCGAGTTGTAATTTTGAGACCCTGGAAGAATATTCTATTCAAGAATATAATAAAAAATTAAATGAAAATTATAAATATGTATTTCCGTTCATCGAATTAATGGAGAATAAAATAGAAGGAATTCAGCCATTTAATGATGTGTTTTATCAAAGCTGTGTTTCTAATTCCTTATTCTCAGTAATTAATTACTATAACGCAGATGTTTTACCATTATTTGTGAAAGATATCATTTTGTATGGTTCGGCAAAAGATGTTGATGTACCGGGTAAAGTAGAATACCTTGAATTGGATTCTATGGAGAATGTACTGGAATCTATGGGCATAGGGGTTGATATTCTTGATAAGAAAGACAATATAATAAAGGAACTGATCCACTCTATAGATAAGCAAAGACCGGTAATCTTAGGAGTAGACTGTTTTTATGAATCGATCAGACCCGAGTATTATAAAAAAACTAACTGGCCACATAATCTTTTAGTATATGGTTATGATAACGAAAAACAGGAAATGACTGTACTTGAACATACGGGTATTAACAAGCTTGATTATCATGAACAGAAATTATGTTACCTGGATTTAGAGTTTGCATATCATAAT
>JAEZNF010000694.1 GCA_023441845.1 Bacillota bacterium
TCGTAACGCTTAATATAACTATGAAAATGATGCGTTACGAACTACCGGATCATAAATAAAGAACGTTTTTAAGAGAAAGGATTAATTTTTATGAACAATATATTTTTTAATGCACACCATTCGCCTATAGGCGCTTTTAGCAGCTTTACGCTGGGGTTCAAGGGAAGCAGCGGGGGTTTGGGCATTGAATTAGGCAGGCCGGCCAATCAAAATATATTCATCGGTGTTGAAGCCAGAGACGGATCTCAATATGAAGCTCTGCCTTTTTTTGTCGAGAGTGAAGACGAAAGCAGACGTTATGACGTTGAAAAATGCCGTGAAGAAGGAGCAGATATTCCTTTAATACGGCAATTTCCATGTGATTCCATCAAACGTGACTTTTCTTTAACAAGCGATACATGGACAGCCGGAGATATGACATTCTGCATTTACAATCCTGTTTGCCCCATTCCTGAACCCGGAAAGGCTTCTGATGATGAAATGAAAAAAGCCATTGTTCCGGCTGTATTTGTGGAAATTACAATAGATAACACCAAATGCGCCAGGGAAAGACGTGCATTCTTCGGTTATGAAGGCAATGATCCGTACTCTGGAATGAGGCACATTGAAGGCTCTTCAGAAAAAAAGATAACCGGTATTGGCCAGGGAAAGATTACAGCCATTACTACAAGCGATAAAAACGTAAAGTCTGCACAGGCATTCAGCATTGGAAACATTTTATCAACTAAAATTGAGGAAAACTGGCTTTTTGGTCTTCCAATGTGCAGCGCTTTAATCATGAATGTCAATCCCGGTCAGAAAGAAACATTCCGCTTTGCAGTATGCTTTTACATGGGAGGAATTGTTACTTCAGGCATTGAAGCCTCTTATTATTACGCAAAGTACTTTAAAAGCATAGAAGAGGTTTCGGAATTTGCCCTGGAGAATTTCGATGAATTGACCGAAAACTGCAAAAAGGCAGCTCAAAACTTTAATACTGATAATTTGTCGGATGAGCAGAAGTTTATGTTTGCGCATTCGGTGAAGAGTTATTATGGCAGTACTCAATTTTTGGAATATGACGGTAAGCCTTTATATATTGTCAACGAGGGCGAATACCGGATGATGAATACAATGGATCTGGTTATTGACCAGGTATTTTACGAGCTCCGTATGAATCCATGGACCGTAAAGAACGAACTGGAAACATATCTGGAATACTACAGCTATTACGATACAATCAGGTTTCCCGGTGAAACAGACACATATGAGGGCGGTATAAGCTTTTGCCATGATATAGGAGTGGCAAATGTTTTTTCACGCAAGGGACATTCATCCTATGAAATGCAAGGCCTTAAAGGGTGTTTCTCTCACATGACATCCGAACAGTTAATCAACTGGATTCTATGTGCCGCTCTTTATATCGAACAATCAGGTGATAAGGAATTCCTGAATAAACACCTTGATGTACTTAAGAAATGCTTCCTCAGTCTTGTAAACAGAGACAATCCGGATGAATCCAGTCGTAACGGTGTCATTGGCCTTGACAGTTCGAGGACTATGGGCGGTGCTGAAATCACCACTTATGACAGTCTGGATGCATCGTTAAGCCAGGCCAGAAACAATTTATACCTGGCCGGAAAGTGTTGGGCGGCATATGTTGTCCTGGAAAAGATATTTAAAGAAACCAGCCAGGATGACCTCGCTAAAGAAGCAGGTTTGCAGGCTGAAAAATGTGCAGCTACAATTATTGAAAATGTTTCGGAAGACGGTTCTATTCCCGCCATTTTAAACGAAGGCAGCGCTTCAAGGATAATCCCTGCAATAGAAGGGCTTGTTTTCCCTTACCTGTCAGGCTGCAAAGATGTTCTGGACTACGAAGGAAGGTTCGGGAATTACTTAAAAGCTTTAAAACGCCACCTGGAAGTTATTCTTGTCCCCGGAGTATGTATTTTTGACGACGGAGGCTGGAAACTATCCTCCACAAGCAATAACTCCTGGCTAAGCAAAATCTACCTCAGCCAGTTTATTGCAAAAAATATATTGGGAATGAACCTTGATACAACAGAAGCCGATAAAGCTCACGTAGAATGGCTTGTTCATCCCGAGCTGTCATACTGGAGCTGGAGTGATCAAATCATATCCGGCAAAATTATAGGCAGTAAGTATTATCCGCGTGGCGTAACGAGTATTTTGTGGACGTAAACCGGTATCATGTGTTGTCACTCTGATGTGTTAAGTTTTAATAAATGTTTATACCTTAGTAAAAATATTTTTAATAATATGGAAGAACTAAATATATTGTAGTATAATTATCTCCTTCCTGCTGTTTGACATTTGTAAATACAGCCAGGAAGGAGATTTTAGTTTGCGGCTGTTTCCAAGTAAGGGTTCATTATAATATGTTCTAAATGGGTTTATAAAATAAAGTTCAGCACGCAGAAATTTTGCCCGAATCAATCATCCTGACTACACTTTTAGATCTTTATGCAATTTGCGGAAATTCAGATTATAAACCATATAAATTACTCTTTTAAAATACCGAGTTTTTTAGCCTCGATTTGCCACTGAGGATATTCATTTAATAACATTTGATATAAATCGGCATCTTTGATAAAGCTTAAGTCATTGGCGGAAAAGAAATTTGCATTATCAACTGTTCTACCTTTTAAATCATCTAATCTTTTTAAAAATTCAAATTCCTCATCTCCAATTCCAACAAATTGCCAGAAAATATTGAATTCGGAAGCTTTCGTTAAAATATTTTTAGTTAATGTTTTATCAGAATTATTGCCGTCAGTAATAAAAATTACATAGGATGGTACTTTTGAAGGTTCCTCGCGGATATACTT
>JAEZNF010000060.1 GCA_023441845.1 Bacillota bacterium
CCTTTGAAAGTGCAATATAAGGATTATAGTATTTGGCATAATAAGTTGCTGGAAACCGAGGAGCTTAAAAAGCAAGCAGGATATTGGACGCAAATTTTTAACGGGGAAGTTCCGGTTTTAAATATGCCGATTGATATTGCACGGCCTAATGTGCAGAGCTTTGAAGGTGATTATATTAATTTTACAATAGATAAAGAGCTGACACAAGGATTACATATGCTTGCTAATACATGCGGAGTAACGCTTTATATGATACTTCTTTCAGCTATCAATATTTTACTTTCAAAATATACGGGACAGGAAGATATTATAGTTGGTTCTCCTGTTGCAGGAAGGAAACATTCTGAATTAGATAAAATTGTAGGATTATTTTTAAATATGTTGCCTATGCGGAATTATCCGGTTAAGGAAATGACTGTAAGAGAATTTGTCGCTTCTGTAAAGGCTAATACGCTTGATGCATTAAATAATGCAGATTACCCTTTTGAAGTTCTTATAAATACTCTTAATATTCCGAAAGAGACTAGCCGAAACGCTTTGTTTGATGTTATGTTTGTATTGCAAAATACAGGGGATAACAAAGACATTTTAGTAGATTTAGATGGACTGACTTTTAGTGCATACCCTTTTACGCACCAAGTATCACAATTTGATATGACGTTTGATATCATTGAAAGAGACAATCGATTGATTGTGGATATTGAATTCTGTACAAAACTCTATATAAGAAAAACTATTGAAGGTCTTAGAGATCATTTGCTTTTTATTTTGAATCAAATGGTTGAATGCCCGGACCAAAAGCTTGCTCAGATGAAACTCCTGACACAGACCGAGAAGGATCATATTATTTATGCTTTAAATGAAACCAAAAGGGACTATCCTGTCCAAATGGTACATCAGCAATTTGAAGAACAGGTTTCAAAGAATCCTGATAGGGTAGCACTTGTTTATAAAGACAAAAAATTGACATATGGCGAATTAAATGCAAAATCTAATCAACTTGCCAGATACTTAATTTCAATGGGGGTTAAGCGGGAGAGTCTTGTAGGAATTATGGTTGAGCGCTCGTTTGATATGATTGTTGCTATAATGGGTGTATTAAAGAGTGGTGCTGCATATGTACCATTAGATCCTGAATATCCCAAGGAAAGGATTCAATATATTTTACAGGATAGTAATTCTTCAGTACTAATCAGTCAGCGTAAGATGGGAAAAAACATAACTGTTTCAGGTATCCAGAGTGTCTTTATTGATGATATTTTAAATAGTGAACCAGATAATTCAAATTTGAATATCCAGGTAAATTTAAATGACCTTGCCTACGTTATTTATACATCAGGATCTACCGGAAAGCCAAAAGGAGTTATGATTGAACAACGTTCAATAATTAATTTTATAGAAGGTATGAGTGATAAAATTGCCTTTAACGATGAAAAGACAATTTTGGCGGTTACAACAATTTCTTTCGATATATTTGTACTTGAGACCCTATTACCTCTCGTCAAAGGTATGAAGATCGTGATCGCATCCGAAGATGAACAACGGATCTCAAGTCGACTCTTGGAAATTATTCGGGACAATCGAGTGGAAATACTTCAGATGACTCCTTCAAGACTAAACCTCTTGCTTGGAGGATGGGATCTTCATAGCGAGCAGAAATACGAGTTAAAGAATTATTTTAAATATGTTTCAGACATAATCGTAGGGGGAGAGGCTTTTCCTGTAACTTTACTGGAAACATTAAAAAAGATTCCCGAGGCAAATATCTATAATGTCTATGGGCCTACCGAAACTACGGTTTGGTCAACACTTGGTTTTCTGAGTCGGCAAAACACTATAGACATTGGAAAGCCTATTGCAAACACGAGGATTTATATCACTGATGCACACATGAATCTTCAGCCTATAGGTGTGCCGGGAGAATTATGTATTGGCGGAGATGGCTTGGCAAGAGGATATCTTGGGAAACCGGAATTAACAGCGGAAAAGTTTGTTGAGAGTCCATTTATTAAAGGAGAAAGGATATATAAGACCGGAGATATTGCCAGATGGCGTTTTGATGGGAATATAGAGTTCATAGGAAGAAACGATTATCAGGTTAAGGTAAGAGGGTATAGGATCGAACTGGGAGAGATTGAAAGGCTTCTTTTTCAATTTAAAGGAATTAAGGAGTGTGTTGTGGTTGCTGTACCGGATAGGGTACAAGATACTATACTGGCAGCTTATTATGTTGCTGAGGGCGAAATCAGTGCCGGTCAATTAAGAGAATACTTATCTTTGCATCTTCCTTTTTATATGGTTCCCGGCATTTTTATCAATCTGGAAAAGCTTCCTTTGACCCCTAACGGAAAAGTTGATAGGAGAAGTTTACCGGATCCTTTATTAGAACGTCCTAAACTTGATATGGAATATACTAAACCCAATACTTATATTGAGCAGGAGCTAGCAGAGATTTGGGAAAATATTTTAGGTGTGCCTTCGATAGGAATTCATGATAATTTTTTTGAACGAGGTGGCAATTCTTTAAGTTTAATAAGGGTACACGAAAGAATTGATAAAAAGTATCCGGGGAAAATAAGTGTTGTAGACCTGTTTGCCTATTCTACTATTTCAAAGCTTGCAGCCTACTTAAAAGTAGATAATTCGGAAAGGGACGTAAATCTTAAAATTAAAACACTATCAATGCCAATAGAATACTATGTTGATGCAGTGGAGTATAATGAGGACGTTAATCTGTACTTTTGTATTGAAGAGGATATATATCAATGTTTAAAGAACTTTTCGCAGGGAAGGGATTTTGAACTATCGGATATTTTGGTTGCAATGTATATGTACTTATTTAATAATATAACTGCAATCCAAGAAATTACTGTTGCGACGGTATTTTCACATAATGCTTTGGCACCTATAAGCATTGATTTTGAACTTATTGATAACTTTATTTCACTATTCTCTATGGTTTCGCTAAAACGAAAGGAAGAGGGAAATATTTATCCAACGGAAAGGCTCCAATACATGGTTCAAAATAGAGACGGGCGTGAAGTGATTGCTATGTTTAATATAGAAGGCTCATATCATTCGATAAAAAAGAATCTGTATGATATTCTTTTTATTATGGAAGATGCCGACAATAAAGCGAATATTTGCTGTAAGTATAATGCTAAAATTCTTAATAAAGCCAAAATTGAAGAGTTTATTTCTATCTATATTAATTTACTGGAGACTATAGCAAAAAAAATGAAAAAAGTATGGGATGGCAATGAATAAAATAGCTCTATTATTTCCAGGACAAGGCTCCCAATATGTCGGAATGGGTATGGAAATGTTCAATGAATTCAAGATTGTAAGGGAAACATTTGAAGAAGCTAGTGATATATTGGGAATAAACCTTGCTCATTTATGCAAGGAAGGCAGCTTGGAGGAACTTACAAAAACTGAAAATACGCAACCGGCAATTTTAACAGCCAGTGTTGCTGCTTTTAGAGTTTATATGCAGGAAATCGGCATTGAGCCTTTATATAGTGCGGGGCATAGTTTGGGTGAGATATCGGCATTAACATGCGC
>JAEZNF010000090.1 GCA_023441845.1 Bacillota bacterium
ATAAACAGCTGTATTTGTGGTGTGAGTTGTTTCTTTTACAATATTGTTAACACAAATACCCTGTAAAAAATCGGCAATCACCTCTTTTTGCGGGGAAGTTAAGGTATGAGATGCTGATATCCTTAATGTATACTCTTGAATTGCATCATCAATTTGCCAACTATTTTCCCACAGTTGTTCTTGATACTCAATTTTTGGTTTCATCCCATTGAGCCACAGCAACTCAAACACATAGATTAGGGATTCATCCAAAGCATTTGTGTCAGTTTCTACGCCAAGCAAAGCAGTGAGCTTATCCAATACAGCATTTCTACGTCTGGTTGGCTTCACCATCAGGCACCAGTTTCGGCTTGCCTTGGATAGTTTAAGAAATGTATCAGCGGAAACGATAGCGGGAGTCATGTTTGCTAAAACTAAATCAAATTTATTCTCCCAGCCAAGTTCATGCAAATCAACATTTTGCCAGTCATGGACACAGAAGTTAGCTGACGAAGCACGTGTGAGTTTTGCATTTTCACATTCTTCTATCATTCGCGGAGAAAAATCCGTGCCCGTTACATAAGCGCCTAATTGCTCCAAAGCAAAAGAAAAACGCCCCCCTCCGCAACCAATGTCCAATGCAGTCTGTCCATGATCAATCATATGGTTGTCAAGGATCAGACGCATAGCTAAACTATTCTCAACCGTTGGAATGTCTTTGGATGCAAAAGCGTTTGCCTTACTGTTCCACCATTCGACGGCTGCTTTCGAATTCTTCATGATGGGGTTCCAACGTTCTCTTATTTCTTGTATTGTCAATAAACGACCTCCTTTATTAATTATTTAGCGGGCACAAATCCTGCTCGTTAGCGCACCTTTTTTCTCACATCGGTTATTATAACAACCGCAGAAGGCTGCCACAAGCCGGGGTAGGGGATACCTGCATGCAAAAAGGCTGCTTAGCCTGTGCTTCTGGCAGACTACCTTAAGTTAGTTTGTTTTGACTATATTCCGGACGAACAGATGAGAAATCTTTTTTATGTTGAAATTCCTTTCAATAAGCATTAAGATTATCATATGAAGAAAAATGCAAATTTTTTAAGCTCACATACACTATTCATAGACTTCCGACCATGCAGTTTCTGCGGAATCTGGTTATGGGAGACACTTTCAACGGCATAAATATAACAGAAGGATGTAATGAGCAAGCTTTAGCCTAGAATTATATTATTTGTATAAGCAAGGGGGAGCGAGGAATCATCATGGCGAATAAGAACTATCCTTTATATGAAACGACCGTCTTTGAGGATTTTAGAGTTATGACGGAGAATGTGGCAAAGAAATATCCGGATAGAATTGCAATTTCCTACAAAAAAGACCCGCGTGATAAGGAAACGGTAGAAGTCACTTATACGCAGGCACGTGACAATATCCGCAGCATGGGAACTGAACTCATATCAATGGGCTGCCGGGACAAGCACGTTGCATTGATTGGTGAAAGCTCCTATGAATGGGTTTGCTCTTACTTCTGCCTGATGTCCATTGGTTCCGTCGTTGTACCCATAGACAAGGAACTCCCGGTAGATGATATTGCCGACATTTTAAATACATCGGAATGTGAATTTGTGTTTTACAGTGCTGCAATTGAAACAAAGATTACGACGCTTAAAGATAAGGTTCCTTGCCTGAAGACTTACATCTGTATGGGTAAAGCAAAAATGGAAGGAGCACTGGAGCTTCAAACAATTGCAGAAAAGGGTGGACAGCGCTTTGTAAACGGAGACAATTCATACTATGATTATGAAATCGACCGGGAACGTCTTGCTACCATCGTTTTTACGTCAGGTACAACCGGTAAGGGTAAAGGCGTTATGCTCTCTCAAAAAAATATTGTTACAGATATGACACAGGGCATGTATAACTTCGCCATTACACCAAAAACCATGAACGTGCTCCCGCCTCATCACACCTTTGGTTCTACCGTGAATTTTGTGGGACATTATGCACAGGGCTCTACTATTTATATTTCCAGCGGTCTCAAGCATATAGCCAACGAAATGAAGGAGCAGCAGCCAACACATTTGATATTGGTGCCCCTTTTTGTTGAAACACTGTATAAGAAAATCTGGTCATCCGCAGAAAAAAGCGGAAAGGCAGACACTCTGCGCATGTTGATGAAGGTCAGCAATGGTTTGCGCAAATGCGGTATTGATCTGCGCCGCACATTATTTAAGAGTGTGCTGGCTTCCTTCGGCGGCAAGCTGGAAATGATTATTTGTGGTGGCGCCGCACTGAATCAGGATATCATAGATACCTTTGATGCCCTTGGTATTACAATACTCAACGGTTATGGCATCACAGAATGTTCTCCTCTCATTTCCTGCAACCGGAACAAATACCAGAAAAAAGGCAGTGTCGGGACACCGATTATCGGAGAATTGGTAAAAATCAAGGATCCCGATGAAAACGGAGAAGGCGAAATCTGTGTCAAAGGACCCAATGTCATGCTGGGTTACTACAAAGATCCGGAAGCCACCGCAGCTGCCTTTGATGAAGAGGGATATTTCAAGACAGGCGACTATGGAAAGCTGGATGAAGAGGGCTGGATTTATATTACCGGAAGACTGAAAAATCTGATCATTCTCAGCAATGGCAAAAATGTATATCCCGAAGAAATTGAAAATGAAGTTTCCAGAATTTACGGTGTTTCAGAGTCTGTTGTGTACGCCGGCGAAAGCAAGGTACTGAAGAACAAAGAGGTTATTGTTGCCGAAATTTATCCGGACTTCGATGCACTGAAGGAAAGAGGCATTGAGGATGTACAGGCGTATTTTGATAATGAAATTAAAAAGGTCAACAGCAGAATGGTTTCCTACAAGGCAGTTAAAATGGTTAAAATTCGAAATGAGGAGTTTAAGAAGAATACCTCAAAAAAAATTCTCCGTTTTGCGATTGATAAAAACATTGACTAACCGCAGCACATTGACATACACATGTTTGACAGAGGTATTGCCT
>JAEZNF010000081.1 GCA_023441845.1 Bacillota bacterium
TTAAGCTTCTCAGTGCCCAAGATACTTGGCTGGTAACGGCCCGGGAAAATAGGTCTCCGCCAGATTTATATTCCTCAATAGCTCAGTCGGTAGAGCATGCGGCTGTTAACCGCAGGGTCGTAGGTTCAAGTCCTACTTGAGGAGCCAAATAACGCCTATACCATATGGTACAGGCGTTATTTTATTATATTCGTTTATTGAAAGCAGCATTATGTGAAAGATAAACAAAAATGAGGGGTTTTCGTATAAGTATAATACATATGAATTTATGCGTTATAATAAAGAATGGAATACAACGGGAAGGACATTCAGATGAATATTCAAATGATTACAGGTCCTCTTGTAGGAGGACTAATTGGATTAATAACAAACGGTATAGCAATCAAAATGCTATTCAGACCACTAAAACCTATTTATATAGGCAAATTCAGGCTGCCCTTTACACCGGGATTAATTCCAAAGGAGAAACCGAGAATAGCCAAGGCAATTGGCGAAATTGTCAGTAGAGATCTGCTTGACAAAGATACGTTAAGGAGCACATTATTAACAGATTCTATGAGGGATCAGCTTTTTGAAAAAATAGATGGTATGCTCAGCCGGCATGCTGAATCAGAAGACACTATTTCAACCATTATAGAGAGCCTTATTCCCAAAGACACGATTGATGACAAGCTAAAAAAAGCGGAAAAAACACTTGCAACTACCATAACTAAAAAAGCCATAGAGCAGGATATTGGAAAGACAATCGTAGAATATGCCTATGAAGAGATTATTTCAAAAACGAAGCCCATACTTAAGGGCCTGACCAGTAGTGCATTGAATTCTGTAAAGCAGCCTTTTGCCGGCAAAATTAACGGAATGATTGAAGAAAAATCCGGTCCTATTGTTGAGAAATTCATAGCAGAGCAAGCAGATGAATTGTTGCGAATGCCAATAAAAGACATCATTGAAAAGTACCAGAATAAAATCCCTGAGTTTAAACTGGGCTTCTGGAATGTGTATGAAAATGTAATTAATAACAAGCTGGAAGACATACTAAATACTGTGAATATTTCAGACGTCATTCATAAAAAGATTAACGAATTAGATTTACTGGAGCTGGAAAAAATAATTATGTCCTTAATGAAAAATGAGTTAAATGCTTTGGTGTGGCTGGGCGGATTACTTGGTATCATTATGGGCTTCATTAATGTAATTGTAGATTTACTAAAATAGTTCTCATACCATGAATCATCGAATGTCGAAAATTAAAGAATTTTTAAACAATTTGTTATGTGTCTTATGATATTATTTGTGATATTATGTAATAACAAATAGAAATGTTGAAGGTCTAATAAATACCTATAATAAAAAGCGTAAGTGTACATAAGATATTATTGCGGGAAAAAGCGGGTACAAAAGATGAATTTGAGGGGGCACTACTTTTTATGAAAGCATTCCATTTAAAAACAGCAATAATGATCGTAATAGCTTGTATGTTGTTATTTACAGGCTGTACTGGCAGTAAGCTATCGCAGGCAAATCCGGAGAATACAAGCGGTCTGGAAGAAACACAATCAGCGGAAACTGGTGACGTTGGAAACTCAACGACACAAGACGAAACAGCACCCTCAGAGGGGACAGCAAACGCGGAAACGGACGCCACAGGTGAACAACAAACTGACGGTACAGCGAATGAGGGGACGACTGATGATAAAGCTGCTGCTCCTGTTAAAGCGAAGGCATTATATCTGACAGGTTGGACAGCCGGTAGTATGGACAAAATAAACCACTATGTTGAATTGGCAAACACTACAGAAATAAATGCCTATGTAGTGGATATTAAAGATGATGACGGTTTGGTTGGGTACGAGTCTCAAGTGCCGGAAGTAAAAGCAAATGGTACCTGGAAAAAGAAATACAATCCAGACACTGTGATAAAAGCATTTCATGATAATGATATCTATGTAATCGGAAGGCTTGTAGCATTTAAGGATCCTGTATATTCCATAAAAAGGCCCGACCTTGCAATTAAAAGTACGGCCGGAGGCGTATGGAAGGATAACAAAAGCAAGAGCTGGCTTAATCCATATAATAAGGATGCTTGGGATTATTTGATTAGCATTGCCAGGGAAGCCGTTGAAAAGGGTTTTGACGAAATACAGTTTGACTATGTCCGTTTTCCCAGCGACGGAAAAAAGAGCATGAATTTTTCCGGTACGGATAAGGAAAAGTATGAAGCAATCAGTGAGTTTCTTGCATATGCAGCAGCTGAACTTCCCGGTGTTCCAGTATCGGCAGATGTATTCGGTATCATTTTCGAAAGCCCCGCGGATACAGAGGGAATCGGACAATATTTGGAGTATATCGGCAAAGACATTAATTACATTTGCCCGATGGTGTATCCTTCACATTATGCATATGGTCAGATTGTTAATAAAGTTAAATTTGATGTGCCTGACATGGACCCTTATGGTGTTGTCTACAATACACTGCTCAAGGGGAAAGAAAGAATATCGAAGGTGGAAGGCTATAAGGCAGGAGTAAGGCCGTATTTGCAGGATTTTACAGCGTCATGGCTCAAAAGCAACGGTAAGAAAATGTACCAGGAATATGGCGTCCAACAGGCAAAGGAGCAAATAAAAGCTGTTTACGATGCCGGTTATGAAGAATGGATATTCTGGGATCCTTCCAATACGTACCATGAAGAAGCCTTTGAAAAGGAAACTAAATAGCCTGAGAATAGCGCATTATTACATCAAGCAGCTACGGAGACTATTACAAAAAGTTTCTGTGGCTGTTTTTGCATTGGGTAAAAATTTCCTTTCTGTGTTGATTTTACGTTATATGCATATTAACACAGTCTTTTCAATAGGACCTAATTACTATTTTATTTTCCTGCATCCTTATTGACTTGTATAGTAAAAATGATACAATATACAGTACCAGGAAATAATATCTATACAAAATGTTGTGATTCTATTCAAGGAGGCAGTAACATGAAACTCTCCGAAAATGCTGTGAAGGTCCTCGAAAAAAGGTACCTTACGAAAGACGAAACTGGTAAACTTCTAGAAACCCCTGAGGGTATGTTTAAACGTGTTGCAAAAACAATTGCAGCGGCGGATGCATCTTATGTTACAGGATCAGAGTTGAAG
>JAEZNF010000129.1 GCA_023441845.1 Bacillota bacterium
GAACGATGCTGCTATAAAAATGGCAACAGGGTTTGGTGCAGGATTAGGAGCTTCAAAATGCAGCTGCGGTTCGCTAACCGGAGCGGTATTGGTTTTAAGTGCCGTGAAAGGCAGAACAAGCATTGAAGATAGTGTAGATGAAGTGTTTGCACTTACACAGGAACTGCATGACAGGTTTAAGGAAAGATACAAAGCAACCTGCTGCCGTGTATTAACTAAGCCGGTTGAATGGGGTGCTCCGGAGCATCACCAATACTGTGAACAGTTTGTAAGCGGAGCAGTAGAAATTCTGGTTGATATTCTGGGAAAAGGCAGCAAGGAAAATAAATCGGATGAATAGCAGAAAGCAGTTTAAATTGCTGAATCGTACCACTGCTGTTACACGAATTTCACATCAGGATAGGATAGAAGAAATATGTGGCAACACTCAGATAATTATTATTAAAATTATGGAATTATGACAAATAATCATTGACACACTACTGATTTGTTGCCGATTATCTATAAATAAATTCAATAAACATATATGAAAATAACAATTGGTTAAGGGGGCAGTTTTGTGGATAGCCATGAAAGAAGATTTCATCACGGACGATTTGAAAACGGAGAACATTATCACCATGGGAAAGATGTAGCAAAAAGTTGCGGACACAATGAAATATCACCAAAGCCGACAAAATTGATTGGAATTATTTTGAAATAAATATTAAATATATTGACATATTTTCTCGGCAGGATTAAAATGGTATAAATCATATAAGAAAACTTGGAATAATTTATGTTGGAGGCGATGAAATGTCCAAAATTGCAAAAAATCTCACTGACCTTGTTGGCAATACACCATTGTTGGAATTAAACAATTATGGCAAGGAAAATAATCTAGGAGCAAAGGTTATTGCAAAGCTTGAATTTTTTAATCCTGCATCCAGTGTCAAAGATAGAATTGGATATTCAATGATAAAAGATGCTGAAGAAAAGGGCTTAATTAACAAAGATACGGTTATTATCGAGCCTACAAGCGGAAACACCGGAATAGCGCTTGCGTTTGCTGCGGCTGCGAAGGGCTATAAACTTATTATTACTTTGCCCGATTCTTTTAGCGTTGAAAGAAGAAACCTAATGAAGGCGTTGGGTGCGGAGCTGGTACTTACTCCTGGCGCTGAAGGCATGGATGGGGCAATTAAAAAGGCTGAAGAATTAGCCGCGCAGAATCCGAATTCTTATATACCAAACCAGTTTAAGAACCCTGCAAACCCTGAAATTCACAGAAAGACAACGGCAGAAGAGATATGGAGAGATACCGACGGTGCTGTCGATATATTTGTAGCAGGTGTTGGCTCAGGTGGTACAATAACAGGTGTGGGAGAGGTAATAAAGCAAAGAAAGCCGGAGTTTAAGGTGGTTGCAGTAGAGCCCTATGATTCGCCGATACTGTCAGGCGGCAGAAAGGGTCCGCATAAATTACAGGGCTTGGGGGCGGGGTTTGTGCCGGAAGTTTTAAATTTGAAGATTGTGGATGAGGTATTCAAGGTAAAAAATGAAGAGGCTTTTGAGACGGCAAGAAAGCTGGCGAGGACAGAAGGTCTTCTGGTTGGAATATCTTCAGGGGCTGCGGTATTTGCAGCGGCGCAAATTGCAAAAAGGCCGGAAAACAAAGGCAAAAATATAGTTGTTGTACTTCCGGATACGGGAGAAAGGTATCTTTCATCACAACTTTTCGAGGATTAACATATGGAAGAGACAAAAGTGTATGACGGATGGCTGAAGGTATTTAAGAGAAGGGTCGGAGAAAAGGACTATGATGTTTTAAAAGATTATGATGCAGTTGCTGCAATTATTGTAAACGAATATAATGAACTGCTTCTTGTGAAGCAGTTCAGACCTGCACTCATGGAAGAAACATTCGAAATACCGGCAGGATGTTTGGATATAGATGGAGAGAATGAGATATCATCAATTGTACGAGAGATTTTTGAAGAAACCGGTCTCAGGATAAAGCCGGAAGAGGCGAAACATGTTTTATCATATAAGCCGATGGTCGGTTTTAGCAATAGTCTCATGAAGTTATACCTTATAAATGTGGAAAAAGCACCGGTAAAGCTGGACAGAACAGAAGATGAAGATGTATATGAAGTGTTATGGATGGATATAGATAAACTTGGAAATGAGATTTCACAAGGAAAAAACCATGATGTAAAGACTATACTTGCATATTACTATTTGAAGAGCTTGTGAGAAGAATTTGTCGAAATAAAACATGATTATTGACAAAAACAAGTATATGTAGTATTATAAAACATATCGGATAACTTTACATTAAAGAGGTGTGAATAATGAAAATTTCTACAAAAGGAAGATATGGTTTAAGAGCTATAATAGATCTGGCAATCAATTCGGCTGGAGACCATGTAGCGCTTTACAGCATAGCACAAAGGCAGGGCATATCTGAAAATTACCTGGAGCAAATGTTTTCCACTTTAAGAAAAGCCGGACTTGTAAAGAGTGTAAAAGGAGCTCAAGGTGGCTACTCCCTTGCGGGTAAACCTTCTGAAATAACATTGGGGACTGTCCTTAGGGCTTTAGAAGGAAGTTTATCCATAGTTGATGAAGATTCGGAGATTGATGACAGTAATTCTTCCAGCCTTCAGTGCTGTATTAAGGAAACATTATGGGATAAGATCAATGAGAGTATAAATGCTGTTGTAGATGCAATTACTATTGAAGATGTTGTTAATGAGTACAAAAAAAGAAGTGAAAGTCAATCGGTTATGTTTTATATTTGATTTCCGGTTAGCGGAAGTTCATTTATAGAGCATTTTTTTGATCTAATACCTAGTAAAAGTATATGAATAGTCTTTTATCCGAGGTTGCAGTAATAAATATTTATATATATCATTGATAAGGAGACAGGGATGGTGAGTTTAAATGGGAATGAGAAAAGATTAAACATTGAAACAAGGGTTGTACATGGAGGAAAATGTTATGAGCCTCAAACAGGAGCGGTAAGTTTTCCTATATACCAGAGTGCGACTTTCAGGCATCCGGGTTTAAATCAAACTACAGGTTATGATTATTCAAGACTTCAAAATCCTACAAGGGAAGAGGTGGAGAATACCCTGGCATGTCTCGAAAACGGCAGTTATGCTTTTGCATTTTCCAGTGGTATGGCTGCAGTTTCCACAATATTATGCCTATTTACCCCAGGTCAGCACATAGTAGTGTCAGATGACCTTTATGGTGGCACTTACAGGCTTTTTGAAGAGATTTATAAAAAATTCGGTATGGAGTTCAGCTATGTCGATACAAGTGAAATAAAGGAGATAGAAGCTTCTCTTAAAGAAAATACTGCTGCAATATATATTGAGACACCTTCAAATCCAACCATGAAGGTAGCCGATATCAAGCTGATTGCAGAATTGGCTAAAAAACATGACATTCTAACTATAGTTGACAATACTTTTCTTACTCCATTATTTCAAAAGCCTTTAGATATAGGGGCCGATATTGTTGTTCACAGTGGTACCAAATACCTGGGCGGCCATAATGATACGCTGGCGGGATTCATTGTAGTAAATGATTTAAGCCTTGCAGATAGGTTAAAGTTGATTCAAAAATCTGAAGGTGCTGTTTTGTCACCATTCGATAGTTGGTTGATACTTCGTGGGATTAAAACCCTTAGTGTGAGGCTTTTGAAGCAGCAGGAAAATGCGGCGGCAATTGCTCAATGGCTCAAAAACAATGATAAGATTGAAAAGGTATACTATGTGGGCCTTCCTGAGCATGAGGGCTATGAAATAAACAAAAAACAGGCTGAAGGCTTTGGCGCTATGTTGTCCTTTACTGTAAAGGACGAAGCTCTGGTTGAGAGGATTTTGGAAAGGCTTGAACTGGTAATGTTTGCAGAAAGCCTGGGTGGAGTTGAAACGTTGATAACCTACCCCATAGTTCAGACACATTCTGCAATACCCAAGGAATTACGGGACAGGATAGGGGTCAATGAAAAGCTTTTAAGGCTTTCGGTGGGTATTGAGAATGCGGAGGATATTATAAAAGACCTTGAGCAGGCAATTGGCTAGTAGTGTGTTCTCAAACAAGAGGGGGGAAAGCCATGAAATTTGGTTCAAAATTGATACACAATGGACATGAAATAGATAAAACTACCGGGGCATTAAGTACACCTATATACCAGGTGTCTACTTACCATCAGGATGTTTTTGTTCCACAGGAATACGATTATTCGCGCTCCGGAAACCCCACAAGAAAGGCATTGGAAGAGACTATTGCCATTCTTGAAGGCGGCAAAAGGGGATTTGCTTTTTCATCAGGTATGGCAGCTACATCATCGGCGCTTTCCATATTTGCATCAGGGGATCATATCATAGTATGCGAGGATGTTTATGGCGGTACTTACCGCATTACAACAACCTTTTTTCAAAGATTTAACCTTGAAGTTACATTTGTGGATGCTTCAAATCCTGACAACATAAAAAACAATATAAAGGAAAATACCAAAGCGATATTTCTTGAGACGCCTTCAAATCCTTTGCTGAAGATAACCGATATTAAAGGTGCTGTAAAAATTGCCAGGGATAACGGACTGCTTGTTCTAATTGACAACACGTTTATGTCGCCATATCTTCAAAGGCCTTTGGAGCTTGGTTGTGATATTGTAATACACAGCGCGACCAAGTTTATAGGGGGCCACAGCGATGTTATTGCCGGACTTGCGGTAGTTAAGGATGAAGCTTTGGCAAGAAGAGTTTATGCAGTACAAAACGGTTTCGGAGCAATTCTGGGCCCGCAAGACAGCTGGCTTTTGCTAAGGGGGCTGAAAACCCTGAAGGTAAGGGTGGATTACCAGCAGCAAAATGCTATAAAGCTTTCGGAGTGGCTATCGAAGAATCCTAATGTAAGCAAGGTGTACTATCCCGGACTTGAAGGACATCCAGGAAAGGAAATCAACGAAGGGCAGGCTGATGGGCCTGGGGCAGTGCTATCCTTTGAGGCAAAAGATGAGGAAACAGCCGGGAGATTTATGAAAAAGGTTAAGCTGGCAGCAGTCGCAGTGAGCCTGGGAGGGGTTGAAACTATTGTTTCTTATCCGGTAAGGATGTCTCATGCAGCCATTCCAAAGGTTGAAAGGGAAAGACTGGGTATAACCGACAGGCTTATCCGTGTTTCGGCAGGTTTAGAGGACATTGACGATTTGATTGAGGATTTTGGAAGAGCGCTGGAAGAGTAAAAATACCTATCATCCCTAAAGTACCTGGTAGAATCTTATTCTTTAGCACAAAGTTACAGCTATAAATATAGATTGGAACAGGGAGCAATAATATAAACCCCATGAACCATTGATGAATTGGTTCATGGGGTTTTATTGGGGAGTTTTTGAGTTAACTGTATTAAAATCAAGTGGGTTGAATGCGAGGCTTCTGAATAAGTACTATTTTCCGAAAAGTCAATAAAGTTATAAGAGGGAATAGGCAAAAATTTCAGTGAAAAGTACTTTTTTAAGTGGCCTCACATTCAGCCCACAGGATTTTTATTGTTTTACTTAAAAGTTTCATTCATACTTCCGGTTCTGTAGCCATTTAAGTCCAGGGAAGTATATGTAAAACCAAGGTTTTTGAAATATGTGTATATATCATTTGCTAAATTCCTCTGAAATACTTGCTCAATTTCATCGGGAGATAGCTCAATTCTGGCCAACTCTCCGTGATGCCTTACCCGAACTTGCCCAAATCCCAAATCAATAAGAAACTGTTCTGCCTTATCGACCATATTAAGCTTTCCCCTTGTTATTGTCTGACCATAAGGGAACCTCGAAGATAGACATGCAAAGGATGGTTTGTTCCAGGTGCTAAGCCCCATTTCTTTAGATAAGAGTCTAATATCATCCTTTGTTAGTCCGGCTTCCCTCAAAGGGCTTACCACCAAAAGCTCTTCAATTGCTTTTAATCCAGGCCTGAAGTCACTTAAATCATCACGGTTTGAACCTTCAAGTACATATTTATAATTTTCATTTTTGGCAATATCATTTATTTTGCTGAAAAGTTCATGCTTGCAAAGATAACATCTGTTCTTAGGATTTTGTGCAAAGCCTTCCACATCAAGCTCTTCTGAAACAATTGACAAATGTCTTATACCATATTTGCCTGCAAATTCAACTGCCTCATTATATTCTCTTTCAGGGAAGGTTGCTGATCTTGCGGTTACACCAAGAACATTATTTCCTAAAACATCGAAAGCTACCTTTAAAAGGAAGGATGAATCTACTCCCCCTGAAAATGCAACAACAGCACTTTCTAATGACTTTATACGGTTTTTAAGCCTTTCAAGCTTGGCAGATACACCCTCATCCATAAAAGCTTAACCTCCTATTGCTTTTGTCAAGGCCTGATCCAGGTCATATATCAAGTCATCCACATCTTCTATTCCTATTGAAAGCCTTATCATATCAGGAGTCACACCAGCTGCCTTTTGGTCGCTTTCTGAAAGCTGCGCATGAGTTGTACTTGCTGGATGAATTACCAGGGATTTTGCATCTGCAACATTAGCTAAAAGAGAGAATATCTCAAGATTTTCTATGAATTTCTTTCCCGCCTCAGCGCCGCCTTTTATACCGAAAGTAAATATGGAACCTGTTCCTTTAGGGAAGTATTTCTGCGCGAGATCATAGTACTTGTTTCCTTTTAAGCTAGGGTAATTTACCCATGACACAAGGGGATGATTTGCGAGAAAATCAGCAATTTTCCCGGTATTTAATACATGCCTTTCAACCCTTAAGGAAAGTGTTTCAAGACCTTGTATCAATAAAAAGGAGTTAAACGGACTGATGGCTGCTCCCGTGTCCCTTAAAAGCTGTACTCTGGCTTTTACAACAAATGCAACTGCGCCGACAGCTTCAACATACTTTACACCATTATAGCTTGGATCGGGCTCTGTAAGTCCCGGAAATTTTCCGCTTGCGGCCCAGTCAAAATTACCGGAATCAACAATAACTCCACCTATGGATGTTCCATGCCCTCCTATAAACTTTGTGGCTGAATGAACAACTATATCGGCCCCAAATTCAATAGGCTTAATAAGATAAGGAGTTCCGAAGGTATTATCAACTATAAGAGGTATACCGTTGTCGTGAGCAATTTTTGCCACAGCTTCAATGTCTACCAGATTTATTCCCGGGTTTCCGATGGTTTCTACATATAAGGCTTTTGTTTTATCATTAATAGCTTTTCTGAAATTTTCTGGATCGTCAGGATCTACGAAAGTAGTTTTTATGCCAAGCTTAGGCAATGTTATTGCAAATAGATTGTATGTACCTCCGTATAGGGTGCTGGCAGAAACTATCTCATCGCCTGCGCCTGCAATATTAAGGATTGAATATGTAATGGCAGCAGATCCTGAGGCAACTGCCAATGCGGCTTTTCCGCCTTCCAATGCAGCAATGCGCTGCTCAAATACATCGTTTGTCGGATTCATTATTCTTGTATAAATGTTTCCCGGCTCCTTCAATGCAAATAAGTTTGCAGCATGCTCTGTATTGTCAAAGACATATGAAGTGGTCTGGTAAATGGGAACGGCTCTCGAATTTGTTGTAGGATCGGGCTTTTGTCCTGCATGAACCTGAAGCGTGTCAAATTTTAACTCTCTTTTACTCATATTATTCCTCTCCTTCAATCATGATTTATCCTATATCATTGGTCGGATTTTCTGTGAAAATATAAAATAGGACCGGTGTTATAATTGAATGCCGAGTTAACCTATTTGTTTTATGCTACTATAAGTCCGGAGTTTTGTCAATGTTTATCTTATATTAAAATACTAAAATAATTGAGCCCGCGAGCAGAATGGGCTATTAAAAGGCTTCTGCAAAAGCCTGCTTCAAGTCGGCAATCAAATCATCCGCATCCTCGAGGCCTATTGAAAGTCTTACTGTTTCAGGCGGGATATCAGCTGTTTTGCGTTCATCAAAGTTTAATTCGCCATGAGTTACTCTTGGCGGATCAATAATCAGTGACCTGGCGTCTCCGATGTTGGCTTGATAACTGAATAGTTTTACGGAGTTTAAAAACTTCTCCAATTCACTTGCTGTTCCTTTGAATCCAAAGGTAAAGTTTGAACCGGCTCCTTTTGGAAGGTACTTCTTTGCCAAATCCTTATAGGGGCTTTCTTTAGCTGATGGGTGCTCAACCCATGCAACCTGCTCTGCACTTTCCAGATACTTTATAACTTTTTCCGCATTGGAAACCTGTTTCTGCACTCTTTCGGACAATGTTTCCAACCCCAATAAAACAAGGTATGCATCAAAAGGACTTAGGGCCGCTCCAAAGTAAGCGAGGTAATGGAACCGCAATTTTGCAATAAATGCTATTTCAGGCAGTGCTTCAAGAAAGCTTCTTTCTACGCCCTGACTGTCCCGCAAAAAATAGCTTGTTTCGGTAAATTGAGGGAATTTTCCATTGCCCCAGTTGAATTTACCGCTTTCCAAAACGAGGCCCGCTATAGCATTGCCATGACCGCTGATGGCTTTGGTAGCAGAGTATATCACGATGTCTGCACCAAATTTGATGGGATTTAAAAGATAGGGAGTGGCAAAGGTATTATCAACAATTAAAGGAATATCATGCTCGTGGGCAACCTTTGCAATAGCTTCGATATCTGCTACTATTGCACCCGGATTGCTTATTGTTTCGATAAATATTGCTTTTGTGTCTTCCTTTATAGCTTTTCTATAGGCTTCAGGATCATTTGGGTTTTTAACCTTGTCTATTTTTATACCAAATTTGGGGTAGAGCTTTCTAAAGCCGTCAATAGTACCGCCGTAGAGCTGTTCTGTAGTCAAAATCCTTCCTCCGCATTCAGCTACATTAAATAACGTCAATGTTATAGCCGCCATACCGGATGCTACTGCAAG
This sequence comes from Bacillota bacterium, assembly GCA_023441845.1. Taxonomy (GTDB): domain Bacteria; phylum Bacillota; class Clostridia; order Acetivibrionales; family DSM-2933; genus JAEZNF01. Next base: position 8,918 of record JAEZNF010000129.1, read on the forward strand.
GGCTGCTGCCGCTCCATCCAAAGCTGCAATTCTTTCTTCCAGAACGGAAACTGTCGGATTACCGAGTCTGGTATAAAAATAACCTGCTTCCTGAAAGGTTCTAAGCCTTTCAAATCTTTCAGTACCGCCCAGTTCAAAGGATGCTGTCTGGTAAATCGGAACCTGTACGGAATAATTATGATCCTTTGGATTGTATCCAGCCCTAACCTTAAGTGTATCGAATCCTAAATTTTGCTCTGACATAATATTATCCTCCTGTTAAATTTGTTTTTTTAATAAAAAAAGACCAGTTAAATTTTGTGGTTAACACAAAACACTTAGTCTCCAGTCATCTGGTCAACAATACGTATATTAAGTTTTACAGCCATAAATAATGATACTGATAAAATATTATTAATCATATCGTTTTAGTATATTTTATTCTTGTATTTGATTCATGTCAACATTTTATTTTATATTGACAGTAAAAAAATTAAGTGTTACCATATGAAGCAATTAAACAAAGCGGATTATCCGGCTATGATTAGTTGACCAGAAGACTGGAGACTAAGCTGCAGGCACTTTTTAGGTGCTTCGGCTTAGTCTTTTGTTTTTTGGCAAATAAATTTGATGTATAAAAATATAAAAGCACTAACCAGTAAACTGGAGGTCGTATTCTATTCTTTGAATATGGCCTTTAAATATTCCAGAACAAAGTGGGGGATTTTATATGGGGATCTATGAAAATCAGGATCAAATGACACCAAAGGAAAGATTGACGGCAATTAGGGAAGGTAAGCAGGTTGACAGGCTTTCCTTAAATGCATTTATTGGTGAACATGCCGCTTGGATTCAAGGATTAAGCGTATCGGAATATCATCATTCTCCTGAAAAGATGGCGAAAGCCCAGATTGATGCTTATAGAAAATATGGCACTGATGGGATAAGCGTTGGAGTCGGCCTTACAGGTATAGCTGAGGCATTGGGGAGCAGGATTGGCTACCCCGACGACAATACGCCATATGTGGCCGAGCATGTTTTAAAGGACATTAAGGAGGTTGATAAATTAAAGCTGACCGATAATAAAAAAGACGGGAGATTGCAAATAATAATTGATACCGTTAAAATTTTGCTGGATGAAGTCGGTGATGAGGTTCCGGTTACTGCAGGAGTCATAGGGGCTTTTAGTAATGCAGCCAATACAAGAGGAACAGAAAGCTTTTTAAGAGATATCATGTATGATCCTGAAAATGCCCATAAGCTTTTGAGGCATGTAAACAAATGTACAATTGAGTTTGTGAAAGAGGTTTCGAAGCTCGGTGTCAGTATAAGCATTGGTGATCCCACAGCTTCCGGAAGCCTTATAAGTCCAAAGCAGTTTAGAGAGTTTGCATATCCGTATATAAAGGAATTATCGGATGCAATAAAGGAGCATGGTGCACCGGCACCGCAGCTGCACATTTGCGGCAACAGCAAAAAGATATGGGGGCAAATGGCTGATACGGGTGTGGGAGGACTAAGCCTTGACGACGTCATTGATCTTGAAGAAGCAAAAAAGGAAGTTGGTGACAGGATTACACTGATTGGAAATGTAAGTCCTACCAGGACCATGTATCTTGGAACTCCTTCCGATGTGGTTGAAAATGTAAAGGATAATTTAAGAAAAGCATATGATACTAAAAAGGGATATGTCATATCATTAGGCTGTGGTTTACCTATACGGACAAAGCCGGAAAATGTCCATGCTTTTGTTGATGCCGCAAAAAAATACGGAAGGTATCCCTTAAAATTGGAAAATTTTATTTAAGAGGTGTATTAGTTGAGTAACATATCATTTATCCGTGTTAAGGATGAACATGTAAAAAAAATAACCGAGATTTATAATTACTACGTAAAAAACACTACTGTCACATACCATTATTTTGAGCATACTGAAGAACAAATGAAGGAAATACTTTATTCAAATGATCAAAGGTTCAATTCCTTTGCAGTTATAGATGGCGATGCAGGTGAAGTTATCGGTTACTGCCTGATATGCAGGTTCAAAAACAGGGAAGCATTTGACAGATGCGGAGAAGCTGTTATATATCTTGACAATAAATATTCAGGCAGGGGAATTGGAAAGCAGGCGTTGGATTTTTTGGAGGAGGAAGCCGGAAAGCAAAATTTTCATACCCTTGTAGTGTCAATTTCAAGTGACAATGAGCACAGCATCAAGCTATTCGAAAAGAACGGATATTTTCTGTGTGCCCGTTTTAAGGAAGTTGGAATTAAATTCGGCAAAGTTCTGGATCTTTTATATTATGAAAAGATTTTAGAATAATCTAAAAAATCATTGACAATGGGATAAATATGCAGTAAAATTGATAAAAACGATAGGAATTATAAGAAATAGACATATAGACGCTGACCTGAGCTACAGGAGGCTGGATGAATGGTATAATCTTTGGATTATGAACATTTCCAGCTTTTTTTATTTAAAAAAGTTGTGAGGAATTATTATGATTGAAATTAAAAATTTAAGTAAAACATTTATAACTTCAAATTCAAAAATAAAGGCTCTGGATAACATAAACCTCAAAATCGAGAAAGGGGATATTTTCGGTATCATTGGATTTAGCGGAGCCGGTAAATCAACTCTTATAAGATGCTTAAACCGGTTGGAAGAGCCTGATTCGGGAAGGATACTTGTAGAAGG
>JAEZNF010000183.1 GCA_023441845.1 Bacillota bacterium
TTTGGTATGTTTACAAGTACAATGCCGTTCAGATTTGCCATAGATGGTAATTCAACAGTAATGGATACCATGGTAAAGGTAAATGAAGGGTTAATGGAATGTTACTTTAACCAGAAATACCCTTATAACCTTCTTGTACAGGATCTGGAGCTTAAGAAGAAGGGGTATGATAATTTATTTAATATTTGTATTAATTATTACAATACCAAGCTTAATTCGGAACTGAACGGGTTTCCGATAGAAAATGTTGAATTTTATAATGGCTATCAGATATATTCTATGCAACTGGTTATTAAGGACTGGTCTGATTCGGGGAGTTTGACATTAGACTTTGACTACAAGGTTAATGACTTCACGGATGAGCAGATTGATGATACGTATGTTCGCCTGCTGAATCTGATAAATCATATGATAACAAACCCCCATGAGAAAGTCGGGAATTTAAGTATACTGTCGGTTGATGAGAGAAAAAAAATATTGTATGGTTTCAATGCTACCGAAACAGAGTATCCAAAGGATAAAGTGATATATGAATTATTTGAAGAGCAAGTAAAGAAGACGCCTGATATAGTCGCTATCAGTTATGATAATAATGAATTAACCTATCGTGAATTAAACGATAAGGCTAATCAGCTTGCAAGGTACCTTGTTAAAGAAGGTGTAAACGAACAAACTATTGTTGGATTGCTGACGGCACATTCCATAGAAACAGTTATCGGCATCCTTGGTATTTTAAAAGCAGGTGGGGCTTATTTACCAATCGACCCCGGTTATCCGAATGAAAGGATAAATTATATGCTTGGGGATTCAGGCTGCGAATTATTGCTTACAAATATTGAATTGCCTGAGTGTGTAAGGTTTAGCGGTGAGATAATTGATCTTAATAATAAAAGCATATATTTAGGAGAGACATCAAACCTGGCTGTCACTAACAAACCGAATGATTTGGTATATGTAATTTATACATCCGGCTCTACAGGAAAACCAAAGGGAACAATGATTGAACATCAAGGGTTGGTCAATTACATCTGGTGGGCAAAAAAAATGTATGTTAGAAGTGAAGAAGAAGTATTCCCGTTATATTCATCTCTAGCATTTGACTTGACTGTTACATCAATTTTTACCCCATTAATAAGTGGAAGCAGGATTATTGTATATAGTGACAGTAAGGATGACGAAGAATATGTGTTATATAAAATAATAAAAGAAAATAAGGCCACTGTTATTAAACTTACTCCATCCCATCTATCTTTAATAAAAGACATGGATAACAGGGATTCCACTATTAGAAGGCTGATTGTAGGTGGAGAAGATTTAAAGGTAAGTCTTGCACGGGATATTTATGAAAGCTTTGATAAAAAGGTTGAAATATATAATGAATACGGCCCTACTGAAACAGTCGTAGGATGTATGATACATAAATATGATTATGAAAGCTATACCAGGGTTTCAGTTCCAATAGGAATTCCCGCTGAAAATGTGCAAATCTATATTTTGGACGAAAACCTCAATCCGGTACCCCCAAATACACCCGGAGAAATCTACATATCCGGTGATGGAGTTGCAAGGGGCTATTTTGAAAGACCTGAACTGACAATGGAAAAGTTCATGGAGAATCCTTTTTTAAATGGAAGAAGGATGTATAAGACAGGCGATTTAGCTAGATTTTTGAGCAATGGCAAAATCGAGTATGTTGGCAGGGCAGACCAACAGGTTAAAGTTCGTGGATATCGTATTGAGCTGGGAGAAATTGAGAAATTCCTGTTAAAACATGAGGCAGTAAAAAATGCTGTTGTAATAGATCTAGAGCATGAAAATAGTAGTAAATACCTTTGTGCATATATAGTTAAAAAGGAAGAGGTTTCAACAAGCGAATTAAAGAACTTTTTGTTAAAACATTTGCCTGAATATATGGTTCCGGTGTATTTTGTGGAAATGGGAGAAATCCCTTTAACGGTTAACGGCAAGGTCAACAGAGAGCTGATGCCTCAACCTGAAGTTGAGAAAATTGAGGTTACGGAGTTTATTACATATGGAAATGAAAACGAGAAAATTCTTGTAGATGCTGTTTGCAATATTCTGAATCTGGAAAGAGTGAGTATACGGCAAAATTTCTATCACCTTGGGGGAGATTCAATTAAAGCGATACAGATTGCTTCAAAATTGAACGATAAGGGGTTCAAGATTAAGGTTAAAGATATACTGGCCAATCCCATCATAGAGGAAATGGCTTTATATGTTGAACAAAGTAAAGAGAGGTTAATCAGCCAGGAACCTTGCGAAGGAAGTATTAAAACTACACCTATCGTGTCCTGGTTTTTCTCCCGGAATTTTGCCAACCCGAATTTCTATAATCAGAGTGTCTTATTGGAATTAACACAGGGCATTGAAACCAGTAAGCTTGAAATAATAGTGAATAAATTAATAAAACACCATGATTCATTAAGAATCAATTACAATTCTCATACGGGAGAGCTGTTTTATAATAACGAGCATTTAGTCAAGTATCATAATATCGAAGAATATGATTTAACGGGTTTATCATACTCAAAACAGAAAATGATGAGTATTGCCTATGATTTGAAATCCGGTTTTGATATAGAAAATGACATACTGATTAAAGCGTGTGTGTTCAATTCCGAGCAGTTTGGAAGATGCTTGTTTTTAACTGCTCATCATTTGGTAGTTGATGGCGTATCATGGAGAATTATATTGGAAGATATTAATACCATGATTACGCAAATGAATAGCAGACAGGAAATTGCGCTCCAATCCAAAACGCATTCATACCGGGAATGGGCTGAGGCATTGGGGGATTATATCAATCAGGAATTGGATGAAGAAAAAGGTTACTGGACGGATGTCTTGAGTAAAAAATTCAGTTTTCCTGTAGATAATGATTCGGGTAATGATACTGTCGGTAGCAGTTATACGCTGACTGCGCAGCTAAATGAAGATTTGACCGAGTGTCTGCTGACAAAGGCGAATACTGCATATAATACTGATACAAAGGATTTGTTGATAACATCTCTATTAAAAACTATAAAAGAGTTTACCGGAAATGAGGACATACTCATTGAACTTGAAGGCCACGGCAGGGGAGAAATATCTGAAAGTTTGGATATATCAAGGACAGTTGGGTGGTTCACAACTTTATATCCTTTTTATATAAAGTTGGATAGGGATGACATATCAGACCAGATTAAAGCGGTTAAAGAGCAAATAAGAAAAGTTCCTAATAATGGTATTGGCTTTGGCTTACTGAAGTATGTGTCAGGGGATTTAAATGATAATAATCAAAGGTATGTCAGGTTCAATTATCTGGGGGATTTTTCAATGGGTAACAGTTCGGTGAAACTGCTAAATGACCAAACAGGTAATGATAGCAGTAAAGAAAACAATTCAACCTGCATAATAGAACTGAATTGTTTGATAATAAGCGGTAAGTTTAACTTATTATTGTCATACTCCAGAAATAGATTTTTGGAAGACACCATGGAAAGGTTTGTAAATAATTATACAGATAATCTTAAAGCAATTATTAATCATTGTTGTGAAAAGAATTTAGTTGAGTTTACCCCTTCCGATTTTGATACGGTAGATTTATCTCTTGAGGAACTGGAAGGGCTTTTTAGTTAGTAGTTAATTATCTAGAAGTATATAGTGGGGGTTAATAAATGAAAAAAAGAGTTGCTATATTTCTATTTCTATTTGTTTTTTTATTTTCAAATTCTGTACTTGCTGAAACTGAAAAAAGTAAAACTGGGTTTTCTCAACAAAGCAGCTTGACAGATGATAAGATCAGTCAAATTGAATCTTGGATAAAAAAGAATATGAAGGATGGCAAGATTCCCGGTGCATCAGTTGTTATAGTTGAGGGGAATAAAACCGTTTATAGTAAAGGATTTGGTTATTCGAATGTTGAGACAAGAAAACCGGTAACCCAAGATTCTTTATTTGAACTTGGGTCTACAAGCAAAGCGCTTACTGCTCTTGGAATACTCAAACTTGAAAAAGAGGGTCTGGTCAATTTGAAAGACCCGGTAAATAAGTATATACCGTGGTTTCGGGTGAAATATAAGGGTAACCATAGAGGAGAAAAGGTTAATGGCTATGTGGACATTACATTAGAACAGTTATTATATCATACAAGTGGAATTCCATTTAAATCAATAGGGGATATTCCAATAGGTGAAAGTGATGATACACTTGAAAAGACTGTAAGGACTCAAGTGGATAAAGAACTTGACTTTTATCCGGGAGAGAAATTTCTTTATGCAACGATAAATTATGATATTCTTGGACTTGTTATACAAAATGTTTCACATTTATCATATGAAGACTATATGAGAAAAAATATTATAGAGGCATTAGGGCTTAATAATACTTATTTATCTGGAAGTGAAGCGGCTAAGCATAATTTAGCAAGTGGATACAAAGTAAGATTTCTAAAGCCGGTGGAATACAAAGCCCCTATTTACAGAGGTAATACTCCTGCGGGGTATATAATAACAAATGCTGAGGATTTAGCAAAATGGATTAAAATACAACTTGGTACTGAAGACTCAATTAAGCTCGAAAAGAACTTAGTTGATATTTCTCATATACCTGATCGTACAGTTGCCCCGAGTGATGATGGATCTTCATATGCCAGCGGCTGGTCCGTGTTTCAAGATGGTGGTGGGATGATTTCTCATGGGGGAGGTAATCCGAATTACTCATCATATATTTTGTTTAGACCTCAAGAGAAATATGGAGTGGGTATTCTTGCTAACTTAAACTCTTCATACACTGACGCGATTGCAAAGGGTATTGATAATATAATTCTGGGAGAAAAACCAAAGAATAATATATCCGACACATATATTTCAATTGATAATGCCTCATTTACTATTGTCATAATATCTTTACCGGTTGCACTTGCAACTATTTTCTTGTTATCTCTTTTTATAATTCAAATTATTAAAAGAGAAAGAAAGTATATTGGAGCTATAAAAAGGGTTATTCTTAATACCTTTTTTCTATTGCTTTTCATATCGGGTTTAGGATATTGTATGTACAGAATACCTGATGTGCTATATTGGGGACTACCATGGAGTTTTATTAAAGTTTGGGCTCCACAGAGCCTAATAA
>JAEZNF010000224.1 GCA_023441845.1 Bacillota bacterium
ATAAACACATTAATCTTTCCCTTAGGGCCCGTTACCTCAATAAAAGCACCGCTCATCTCTGCCATATTGTAATCAGGATCATTCATGGCAGCTATGTAATATTCTTCAGGTATAGGATCAAGCATGCAACACCCGCCCACGTATCCTCCGCCGTAGAAAGTACCTTCTCCATAGTGTATCTCTCCATCTACTGTACCTAAAATTCCTGCATTTGAAGCCGATGAAGAGCTGATTGAACCGCACAGGCTCATGAGTATTGCAATCATTATTACTAACAGCCTTTTCATTGTATACCTCCTTCTATTGTTACATTGCAAATTGATAATGTTGCCGCATTTCTTAAGACACTAAATTCGGGTAAACGGTAAATCATTTAGGGGAAATGGCCGCTAATACTTCTACTTACCAAGCGACCCCTTCGTGGATACCACGAAGGGGCGAAAGCTATATTTAAACTGTGACTAATCCGGAAACTGTACGCGCCCGGGTACGATAAAAGATGGTTTGGTGCCGCTTTCCGGTAGAGATTCGATGGTATCCTCTACGGTATACCCGCGAATATCGGTTATTCTTACACGAGGGGTAGTTGTGCCCATATTGTTTGCAACAAAATGGTTCCATGGTGTTTTTTCCATATTGACCCAGTCTCCGTTCTGGTAAAATTCCATTTTCAATACGGGATAAATGTGGTTTCTAACCTGGATTGCTGCCCAATTGGGACTGCTGCCCTCCTTGATGCGGTAGGAAAAATTACCGGTAATAGGTGCCTTCACAACATGCCATTTGATATTTATTTTGCCATCAGGTATGTCTCCGATTTTGGCGAAGGAAATAGGGCACAGGTCACATGCTCCGGAAGCGCCTTCAGGATACAAATCGGTTACATATACAACGGTAGTTCCCTTAGAGCCGGTTACTTCCAAATAGGCTCCTGCAAGGGCCGCTTTTACGCCATAGCTGTTATAGTCTTTGGGATTTAAAGCGGTAATTTCCATATCGGAAGGTATAGGATCCAGTTCGGCACATCCGCCGGAATAGCCGGAGCCTGTGAAAGTTGCGTAGCCTGAGTGTTCTTTGTTCCAGTCAGTGTACGGGCCGTCTGATACTACAGGTGAGGTTAAAGTTGGAGTAGCAGTCGGGGTCTCAGTTGGAGTAGCAGTTGGAGTAGCAGTCGGGGTCTCAGTTGGAGTCTCAGTTGGAGTAGCAGTCGGAGTCTCAGTTGGAGTCACGGTTGAAGTAGCAGTCGGGGTCTCAGTTGGAGTCTCAGTTGGGGTTACAGTTAGGGTCTCAGTTGGGCTTGCAGTCGGGGTCACAGGTGTCGGAACAGGATTTACTGTTATAATATCAACTTTAGGGTAATTGCTCCTGGTTTTATTAAAATATTTGGCTAAAACCATTATATCCGTCATGTTTATTGCCTCATCTTTATTTAAATCAGAGTCTTCATTAAATCTGGCGCTGGTCCTGACCGTGTTAAATGATGCGGCAATAATCATAATATCATTAAAATTAATTGCTTCATCCTTATTCAAATCTCCTGCCCAAATCAAAACAGGTAAATCTTTAGAACCTATCTGGATGTCGCTGGCTAGCCTGACTCCTTTAACCTCCATTGATAAATAGCCTTGTTTACTTATATTTATGGAATATTCCTGTTCTCCCGGAACATTTGCAAGCTTAAAATACCCGGTTGTATCGGTTTTGGTGTTTCCAATCCCTGATACTTCTACAGAAATCCCCTCATTGAAAGCGAAGCTTTGGGAAGAATCGGATTTGGTATTTGCCGATAAATAACCTGATATGCTGTATGTTGCATTAGCTGCTGATACATACGCACTATCAGCAACGGCAATTTTCGGCACGGCGACATGAGACATAAGAACCGTACATCCTGTTACGGCAATGGCTAGAATTTTCATTAACTTCATTAAAAGTACCCCCTACAAAAAATAATACTGATATTATGATTTTATATAAAATTAAGGCTATGAAAACTGAAGAGAAACTGCAAAGAATATTACTTATCGGACTTAATGATTAGAAGGAAAACTTAAACATCAAATATTACAACCATAAACCTAAATTTAAATATATTTACTATAATTATATGATATAAACAAATTTAAGTAAATATATGAAAAATAAATATATATATGTAAAATCTGAAGTTGTTCATTTGAGTGGATTTCGGGTTAATTACAACTTTATTTTCCATCCTATTCCCTTGCTTGACTGTAAAATTGTGTTCTTTAAGTATACTTTGTATCCGGCAAATCGGGTGCACTCTATTATTCAGGATAAAGGATACCTTTCTCATCAATTACTAAAAAACTAAAATTAAATATATTTATGGTTTTATTATATGACATAGTCAAATTCAAATAAAAAAGGCCTTCGGGATATTTCCTGAAAGCCTGAATTTCATGTGGTTGCGGGGGAAGGACTTGAACCTACGACCTTCGGGTTATGAGCCCGACGAGCTACCAACTGCTCCACCCCGCGATACATTGTGTACTATTATAAAATAACATACTTCCTAATAATAGTAAATGGTAAGTTTTTCTTACTGTGCATGACAACAGCAGCATGCTCTAGCCTATTTTGATTGCTCCGGGGTTTTTCTTCACTTACCCGGGCAGCCTTTGTTTCTGTCTTAGGTTTTGAGTTTTTGCGATTCCGGAAAATATCTTTTGTTTATTATTTCCTGGGACAAATTTACTATTTGAATTTTTCACCATAGGTTTGCTTGAACTACTCATACTGACACCTCAGATTTATGGCATCATTTACTGCTGTTAAAATAAGTAAAACCTTTTGAAATTTTCATAACCATTATAAATAATTCACCACGGGTTATTTTATTATCCGGTTTCACTGTTTTATCGGGATATCCGCTTAATATTTCATGCGATAGAGCAGTATCCAGATATGGGGTCGCCCAGTAGGATTTATTAAAGTCCTTAAATACAACTAAATTACTTTTGTGATTATAATTCTTATACTCAGACAGTTGTTTGATGCTGGTGTCTATGCTTTTGGTTATTGATAAAATTCTGACCAGCATAACTACTGCTTGAGCTCTTGTCAGATTGGAATTTCCTCTGAAAGTTCTGTCTTCAAAGCCTTCTATAAGGGTATGGTTTAAAGCCGTATTGAGGTAGGACCTGCTCCAATCGGGAATGGTTTCATTATCCTTAAAACATTTGTACATGTTAGAATTACCGGTTGCTTGCAGATTCATTAATTTTACCAGTATTACTATTGCTTCGTTGCGTGTTATGTTTTGATCAGGCCGAATGGTTCCGTCTTCATACCCCTGAATTATTCCCGCTTCAGTTAATGCTACGGCATATTCTTCTGCCCAATGGCCTTTTATGTCTGAAGGAGGAATACCGGGTTTTTTAGTGGAAATAGGTTCATTGGTATGAATATGAGTGGAAGATTGTTTCGAAACGGTTGATGTTGGAGTTGATAGCGGCGTTGCTGTAGATGCTTCTGCGGCTGTAGGATTTGATACAGCGCTTGATATACAGGCTGCTGGAGTCTGTTCTTTAAGAGTTGCTGCAACAGCTATCTGTGCCGTCGGCATTGATGAGGGTGTTTGTGCCGGCACTAACCCAATAAGCCGATTGTCTAAAGGAATGGCAAATGTAACGGGTGCCGCCTGTAAACATAGCAGGGAAGTGAGTATTAAAACTGAGCTTATAAGCATTCTCAAATGTCTTTTGGTTAACAGGATTTTCATTGTACTATATCCTCCTTTATATCAACTGAATTTTAATGAATTAATTCTTAAACTATCACCTTAACCCCGGGATATTGCCGGTTGGAATTGGAATTATAAAAGAAAATTTCTATCGAATATTTCTCAACAATACCTTTGATAAAGTATCATCGACCATAATTAATTGAGGGCCTTACCTTATATCTCCATCCGCTAGTCTGCTTTTGATGGCAGAGTTTACAGTTGGCCTTCATAAGGCAGGTCCCTCACTAGATAAACCTTCTGTAAAAGGTTCTTTATTATCCGGCTTTCCCGGACAACCTAGACTTTCCCGGAGAAACTCAACACTTTTTACAAGGCTTACAGTCCTTTAGTGAAAAGTTTTCACTTAATACACCCTACCACGAAGAAAGGGCAAAACACTTGTTTGATTAAAAAATTGGGAGATCCCAACTTCGACACTTAGCGTCAAAAAGTAACACGTTACACTTCAAACCATATTTATTCTAACAAAAATTACCTGAAATTGCAAGCATGGCTGAATATTTTATGAAAAGTATTTAACCAAATAGGCTGCAATTATTTTAATGGTTAAAGTTTAGCGGTATTCTACAGGTTTGAAAAATAATTGTAATTTTAAAATTGAAATATTGACATTCTGCAAAGAAATATGCTAATATATGTTAAAAAATAGCAAGAAATACGATTCGTTTTTCTGGGGGCAAAATGATAGAAATGAAGCAGTTGACTTTGGGTAAGTTGAATGGAGAAAGCGACTTAACTGAATATTTCTGCAGTCGGGAACACCTGAAAGACGAATTGAAGCGCCTTGATCAGATGCTTCTCTTGCATATTTTGTCACATAATTCGTATATGTCCGATAATCCGCTTGATCAGTTAAAAGGGCTTGTCATATCCAGGGAAGAAATAACCGGGCTTCTTGAAGAGCCGCATTTTTTACTTTCCGATCAAGCGAAAGTGAAAGAATTGTCCGAAGAACTTAAGCGCTTGAGTGAAATAATAGAAATGAAAAGGTCCAGGAGCCTTAAAAAAGATATATACCTTGCTATAGATGCATTGTCCAAAATGTTTGGCTTAAACCGAATGGAGGAACAATGCATTATTATTTGCCTTGCAATAGAAGTGGACAGCAAGTACGAAAAGCTTTACGGGTATATTCAGGATGATATTACAAAAAAGAAACCGACAGTGGACATGGTGCTCAGGCTTTTATGCGGTTCGTTTGAGGACAGGCTGGAAGCACGGCATATTTTTAAGCGGGAATCTCCTCTGTTAAAGTTCTTGATAGGCATAAATGAAGGCTCTTATGGGCAAACGCCCCTTATCTCACAGGAATTAAAGCTTCACAACAGGATTGTTGATTTTCTTCTCGGACATAATTATATAGATGATAAATTAGTTGATTTTACGTTTTCTTCAGGTTTGACAGAAACGGTTGAAAAGCCGAACTATAGGACTTCAGCCAATTTCCTTAGGAGATCAGTTTATATAACTTGTTTCCTTAAATCGTATTTCATATTCCTAAAATTAGATTGTTGTTCTTCTAATTATAGTTATATTATTATACTATAGTTTCGCACTTTGAAAACAAAATACTTCCAAAGGATATATTACCATAGCTTTTTAGCAATAAAAATAGGAATATAGATAAAAACGGAAAGTGAGGTCTAGTCACCATGTATATCTACATTC
>JAEZNF010000269.1 GCA_023441845.1 Bacillota bacterium
GCATACTCCACAGGATGTTTATCTACTCTTAATACGCCAAGTGCATCCTCACAAGATTTACAGGCATTCATAAGGCTGTCCCGGTCATTTTTTGCATATGCAAGGTTATAATATGCAAATGCTTTCAGCTCTTGTGCGCTCGCATATTCGTAAGGATACTTTTCCCTTAAAAAGACCTTCTGATATTCATCAATAGCGTTCAATGCTTTCGACATATTTTTTTCCAGATCCCTTACCTTGGCTATAAGTATATAGGCATTACCTAACCCTCTATAGGCAGCAGCCCGTTTTACAGCGTATTTGCTGTCGATAATCTTATCTATAACCTCCTGAAATGCAGATACTGCTTTTAAGGAGTTCTCTTCCTTGTTTACAACACAGGCAATCTGCAGGTAGGCATTCCCTATCCCTTCCATTACATGCATATATTCTTCAGGGTTTTTACTGCTTGAAATACTCTTTTGAATTTTCTCATAGCTTTTTACTGCCCCCAAGTATTTTTTTCCGAAAGCAACTTGTCGGCATCTGCAATAAACCTGCCAAATTCGCTTTTGTCATATTTTGATGATATGGTTGCAATTACATTATCACCGTTTACTACTATATTGCCGTCACCCGACACTATTATGCCGGCCCCGTCCTTCGTCTGCAGGCAAACCGTCCCTTCACTTTCAACCACGTCCACATTAAGTCCGAGGCCCTGGCCTACAACCTCAGAAGGTACAAAAATACTCCCTTCTATCGATTTCACAGGCACATCAAGGCTAATTTTTTTACCAAAAATCTGGACAATACCGCTTTTCTCTTTCAAAATGATTTTTTGGTCTTTTCTTGTACATACTACCGTCCTTGCCACCTTATCCCACTTAATTTCAAATCCGAACAAATCAAACATTTCTCGCACAGGCAGCATTAAAACACCTTTTTCCATTCTTGGAGATGTTGTAAATCCAACCTGTTGTCCGTTAATCTTCACATTATAGCAGGAAGAAGCAGCAGAAGCCGTAATATGAAACAACACAGTTATTAGAGCAACAGGAAGCAATCTTAAAATTATTGATTTCATCAGTTTATCTCCTTATCTATTTTCAATACAAAACATCCCAAATAATCTTATCTTTCTTCTTTTTAATAAACTAAAATTTACATAAACTCCTTGACATACTGCCGGTACTAATCCTTTTCAATACTGATGGAGCTTTGGTCTCCCATGAGTATAATACTATTATCACCACTGCTGATTATTGTATTTTGCTGGCTTACGTTTTTAGTTACCGTTGTAGTATTTTTATTACGGCCCTTCCCCTTATTTTCGTATGCCCTTTCCGTCGGCTTAACCTGCGTACCCGCACTTTCTGGTAAAGCAGGTATATATGACGTCAGTGGAGTATGTATGGGAGTTGTAATGGGAGAAGGCTTAAGTGTGGGCTTAACCGTGCTGACAACAGCGGTTACATCAGTATTTTCCCCGTTTTTATGCCCTAAAACCGTTAATTCTTTGTCTTGTGTATCGTTAAATGAAGTCGCTATAATTACACCTGTAACAATCAAAAGAAAAACCGCTCCAAGTGACGACGCTTTTTTTGCATACTTTGCAGCCTTAATAAGGCTGTCTTTCGACGTCACCTTTAGTATTCCGGAATCAAGCTTATAAACGGTGAAATAGACATCTTTATGTATGGTGATGTAAACGGGTCGTCTTCAATTACAAGTGACGATAGCAGTATTGTATATGACTACCTTATGGGATCATCCGTCAGTTTTTCCGATGAGTACGGAAGACTTGCGGCTGATGTGGATGGAGACGGAACAGTTACGGTTCTGGACCTCTCTCTGATAAACAGATATATTGCCGGCAACATCACAAAATTTCCGGTACAGTAAACATAATCGTTTAATTATACAGCCTGTAAGTAAGCTAAGCGCCTGCTTACAGGCTTTTTAATACTATCGAAAGCTTAGATATAAATTGTTTACCCTCATTTCAAAAGCGGTACAGCCTCAAAGCATATTCAAATCAAATAGTATGGTCATCTTTATTATAGATAACTCCAGCCGGCATATGACTGTCAAATAAATATGAATTGCATTTCTAACAATTCATTTCCTATATTGAACGAGATAAAGATTTTACATAGCGCTTCAATTTCCTTAATACAATATCATGAAATTTATTTTTTCAATGTAAAATCATTTTCGTGATTTATATAGAAATGAAATGTGTTCAAAAGCACCAGTACTTTGTAAAATCTCACTCTTAACTTTAATTAAAAGATTTTACAAATGTACTTCCTCTGTTCTAAGGCCTGCTTTTCTATAACTTTTAGACTTTACATGCCACCGGATTTCCTTGCCAATTCAAAAAGGGCTGTTATCAATCAACCTCACCGGTTGCTTGATAACAGCCCTCCAGCTATTTATTTCACTATTCTATAGTTATATCCTTTAAGTTTTGTTTAACCTGAGCCTTAAATTTTGAAATTACTTCGTCACTGGATTTGAGCTTACCGGCGAGGTATGACCTCATTACATTATTGAATGCGTTTTCAATTGTATCATCATACTGCGTCAATACGGCGCCGTTTATTCCGCTAACCATTGGCTCGTAGAATTTAAAGAGGTTTTGGCCGGTTATAACATCTACATTGCTTGAAGTTGAACCTTCCTTGAGCTGCGACAAGCTGTTTGGAATATCTCCGGTTTGCTTGTTCCAATCGCTTAAGTGTTGCTTGTCGGATGTCCACCATTTGATGAATTCCCATGCCAAATCTTTGTTTTCGGATTTATCATAAATTCCATACCATGTGCCACCCCAGAAATAAGGCGTAGCTGCGTTACAGATTGACCATCTTCCGCCGTTCTTAGCCTTCGTATCATTGCTTCCGATTATCCACGGCACGCCCCATGTAGGCACAGCCCAGCACATTGCCTGTTCATCCGCAGCAATTGCTGAAGCCCATCCCGGTTGGAAAGCATCGAAGCCTGATTCGTACTTGTTATCTCTCATTGTCTTTGAGAACTCAATCAAGTCTATGACTTTTTGATCTATATTGAGTTTCCCGTCAACTACCCAGCCCTTGCTCCGTCCGCCAAGAGCCACCTTCTTCATTTCTTCCCAGCTTGAGAATAATGCAACTTTGCCGCCACTGGCATCCTTTAGCTTTTTGGCTGTTTCAATAATTTTACTCTGACTTGACAGCATTTCTGCTATGGCTTCCGGATCATCAGTACCCAGGTATTTCTTTGCAACAGCTTTTTTATAACCTATACCACCTGCAGTAATCTGGTGTGATAAAGCCCTTACTACACCTTTTATATCTGTTCCGACCTGAACTGTGTAAGGAGCCATGTCACCACTAACGGTCTTTGCCCTTTCTGTAATATCAGCCCATGCACCTGGCATTTCAACAATTCTCTTAACAAATGCCGATTCACCTGTGAATATATCCGGAACACCGGCACCGGATCTTATAGCTGAAGTGAGTTTGTTTATATACTGTTGATCCCTGTCGGGTATAACAGTTACCTTTAAATCTACTCCTTTAAAAGCAGCTTCGAAAGATTTTTCAATGTTTGGAGCTTCGTCCTTATTAAAGTGCCACATTGTAAGCTTGCCGGAAGCTGATTTTGGGTCAAGAGTCGGAGATACCGAAATCTCAGGAGATGTTCCTGTTTCTGCCGATGGTGATGGAGATTGATCATTAATTTTATTCTCACCGCACCCTGCAAATAAAGAAGCTATCATGAACGTACTTACCACTATACCCAATACTTTTTTTGTCTTTCTCATATTTATGCCTCCTTCTATGTCGTGTCTTTTACATTAGGTTATATACAATATTGCCAGGCAAAATATACACGGACAAGCACCTTTCAAATATATCAAAGTATATAAGGTATTTCTCCGTTTGAGATCTCATACCTTAATCTTAAACCCAAAAAACCGACATATCAAGCGATTATCTTGCCCAAAAGCCTCTCTGCAAGGCATGTGTACTAAAAATGAACCAACGCAAATTTTAACACCTCAGCTAATTATTACACAAATAATAAACAATGAATTTCTTGCTGTAAGTATTTTTTACATCCTTTTTATGAAATTTTTTGTCTTTTGCAAAAAACTTACTATGCCTCAAAGGAGCACATCCGTATAATTTTATAGAAAATCACGCATCACAGTTTTGTTATGTAATTTTTTGCACCAAACATAGAATCCGAGTCACCACAATTCGGTAAGCCCTAAACTATTATTTCAATCATTCAAAACGGCTATATGAAAATATGGATTTCCTTGTTATATTTTTGTTGAATAAGGGATAAAAAATAGAGTATAATTATAAAGCAAATTTCTATATGTAGCTATAAGGTCTATAATTTGATAAATCCAAATTTATTCAAAGTATTATTCGGGAATATAATAAAAAAGCTTCCTGTTCTTGAGACTTCATATGAACAACGAGCAGAACACTTCCCGAAAATATGTCGAAAATTTGCCAGGAAACTGCAAATATATTGTTTGATTTATACTATTTCAGAAGCCAAGACCTATTATACATTAGCACAATTTATGCACCAAAAGATGCTGGAGCTGAATTTCCTGTTACTTTTAGAAAGCATCATTAATAATGCAAGGGATAACTTGCGCTGATATAAATTAGATAAACACATTAGATTAAATAAAAATGTGTTAAGCACGTTAACTTTATTTTAAGAGGGAGAATACTTATAATGGTAAAAATAACTGAGGAAGGAATTATCTCAAATGAGAAAATTCCAAAAATTAGCGCGTATTTGCTGTCGGCTCATTCGGTAAATTTAAGAGAAATTATAAAGAAAGAAAACATCCTGGGGGTTATCAAGTATAGCGACAAAGATAAAAACGATGAATTCGAAATGCCTGTAGGCTTACCAAAAATAAATGTACAAATGAAATCATTTTTGGATTGTGATTATTACGAGGTTTGGACATCAGATAATGCTGTTAATTACGGTAGTTATGAAAGTTTGCAGTATGCAACCGATGGATTTCACCACTTTTTAGCCGCAAATATGGAGGAGAAAGGCCGAGATTTACGTGAAATCGGTAGGTTAGCTTATGAATTGATTTTTGAGCTTCTAAGGAGGAATAACTATCCGAACATTTCAAGAGTATGGAATAACATTCCCAATATTAACAAATATACAGACGAGACAGAGAGATACATTAAGTTTTGCCATGCAGAGCCGAATCTTTTCAGAAATACGGCAATATTATTTCCCCTGCTGCAACCGGTATAGGCTGCTTCGGCGACAGCGTATCTATTTATATGATATCAGTATCAAAAGATATCAACACATGTA
>JAEZNF010000372.1 GCA_023441845.1 Bacillota bacterium
GTATGCACCTTATCACCGGGGTTAATCCTTTCGGGTGAATAACCTACTTTAAAATCCACCCCGCATTTAAGACCGGAGTATTTCTCCAGTATAGGAACGCATATGTCTTCCGTAACACCAGGGTACACTGTTGATTCAAAGACAACAATGGCTCCCTTTTTCAAGTTCCTGCCCACTATTTCGCTTGCTCCCGTAACAGGTCTTAAATCGGGCGTTTTATCACAGTTTATAGGTGTGGGCACAGCAACTATATGAAACAGTGAATTTTTCAACTCACCTTCATCACATGTAAAATTGACTGATGTTTTGGAAAGTCCTTCATTTCCGACTTCTCCGGTTAAATCAATACCCGTTTTATAATTTTGTATCTTTTCCCTGCTTATGTCAAATCCAATTACATTGACTTTTTTTGCAAACTCGACTGCCAAAGGCAGACCTACGTAGCCCAATCCAATCACCGACAGGCATTGCCGTTTCTCTTTTATATTATCATAAAGACTCATTTTATGCCCCCATTTTAAAGAATTAGTCTTCCGGACATCATCAAAAAATCCTGCCATCCCATAAAACTCCAGAAGATTTTCGGATTTTCCTTTTAATAACGCGATTTATAAACACACTGTTATTTTACACTAAAATAGCCCATATACCAATCAACAAATTTTTCTATACCTTCCTCAATAGAGGTATGGGGTTTAAATCCAACGTCCCTTATCAAGTCATCCACATCCGCATATGTTTTAAGGACATCACCCTGCTGCAGAGGAAGGTATTCTTTTATGGCTTCCCTTCCCAGCTTCTTTTCAAGTGTGCTGATAAAATCCGACAGTTCGACCGGGTTGTTGTTTCCGATATTGTATATCCTATACGGAGCGCGGCTTGTAGCCGGATCGGGACTATCACCGTTCCACAATGGATCAGGCTGCGGTATCCTTGGTATCAGCCTTACAATACCCTCAACAATGTCGTCGATGTAAGTGAAATCCCTCATCATCTTACCATAATTATATACTTTTATTGGTTTTCCTTCCAGTATTGCTTTTGTAAATAAAAATAGTGCCATATCAGGCCTGCCCCATGGGCCGTATACGGTAAAGAACCTGAGCCCTGTGACAGGTATCCCGTACAAATGGCTGTAGGAGTGAGCCATAAGCTCGTTCGCCTTTTTTGTTGCGGCATAGAGGCTTACCGGGTGGTCAACATTGTTATGGACCGAAAACGGAATAGCCGTATTGGCGCCATATACTGAGCTTGAAGACGCATATATAAGATGCTCAACCTTGTTATGCCGGCACCCTTCAAGTATATTTAAAAAGCCTTGAATATTGGAGTCTATATACGCCTTTGGGTTTACCAGGCTGTATCTGACACCGGCTTGCGCAGCCAGGTTTATAACAGTACCGGTTTTATGCTTTGCAAATACTTCATTAACTGCCTCAGTATCCTCCAGTGAGGCTTTAACAAAAGAAAATCCGTCCTGATCCTTTAGAATAGCCAGTCTGGATTCCTTTAGCGAAACATCATAGTAATTATTTAGGTTATCAAGGCCTATAACCTCATAACCTTCCCTTAAAAGCCTGTTTGTCAGGTGAAAACCTATAAAGCCGGCACAGCCGGTAAGAAATATCTTTCTGTTTAAAGACATTTTACAATTCCTCCACATATCCCTACTGTATATAATAAAACTTCCAGGTAAATCTATTTAAAATACCTCAAATACCAATTCTGGAAAACAAACAGCGCCCATAACGGATAGGCATTATTAACCCTTTCGCTGAAATGGTCTTCCAGCAGCTTCTTTATATAATCAAAATTAAATATCCCCTGTTCAGCTATAAACTCTTCAGCCAGAAGCCCTTGAAGCCTTTCTTTTAAAGGGCCCTTGAACCATTCGCCTATAGGCACGGCAAAACCGCGCTTTGATTTATTCAATAGTTCATCCGGAATCAGATCCTTAAAAGTATCCTTAAATATATGCTTCTGATCCCTTCCCCTAAGCTTGTATCCGGAGGGCATTCTAAAGGCCAGTTCCACAATATCCTTATCCAGCAATGGAACCCTGGTCTCAAGTGAATTCAGCATACTCATTCTGTCTACCTTGACAAGCATGTCACCCTCAAGTACAACTTTAAAATCAGTATATAATGTTTTTGTCAATTCATCAAATGTTTTGTTCTTATAGTAGGTTTCATCGATAAATTCAGAGCTTCCCCGGGAAATAAAGTCCCTTTTTAAAAGCTCTTCTGTTTTATTCCCGTTAAAGCCCATGAACATAAGGTTCTTTCTCTTTGTAAAAACATCCTGCCCCGCATTTTCAATGACCTTCCGCATTTTCCTTGTCATGGAGCTCCTGTCGGGAAGACTGTATACAAGCCTTTCAAAAACCCGCCTCCTTAAAAATGCCGGCACCTTATTATACATATCCGAATAATAATTCACAAGGTATTTGCTGTAGCCTGCAAACAGCTCGTCGCCGGCATCGCCTGTAAGCGCTACTGTTACATGCTCTCTGGCAAATTTCGACACAAAATAAGTAGGTATTGACGAAGAATCGGCAAAAGGCTCGTCAAAAGTGTCCAGTATTGTATCAATTTCATCCACCGCATCGTTATAATCAAGATAGTGGACATGATGATTTGTTTTATTATTTTGGGCTACTATCTTAGCTCTGTCACTCTCATCAAATTCCTTGATTTTAAAGCCTATGGTAAATGTCTCAACAGGCTTTGAAGAAAGCCTCGACATTATTCCTACAACAATGCCGGAATCAATCCCGCCGCTTAAAAAAGCCCCCAGCGGAACGTCACTTATCATTTTATTCTCAACCGACCGGAACATATACTCACGGAGCTTTTTCTTACATTCTTCGTAGTTATATATCAAGTCACTTTTTTGGCTGTCTATATCCCAGTACCTTTCGACCTGAAGCATCCCTTCCTTATAGAGTATATAGCTTCCTGACTCAAGCTTGTATATATTTTGAAATATCGTGAGCGGGGCCGGAATATAGGTTAATGAAAAGTATTGGTTCAAGGCATCAATATTTATTTCCTTTTTAATGTCAAAACACTTTATAATACTCTTGAGCTCGGATGCAAACACAAGCTTTTCTTTATCCGCATAGTAATAAAGCGGCTTTTCGCCAGCCCTGTCTCTTGCAATAAAGAGTTCCTTCTTTAAAATATCATATATTGCAAAGGCAAACATACCGTTTAATTTATCCGGACAGCCATGGCCGTATTCTTCATAAGCATGCAGAATTGTCTCGGTATCGCTCTTCGTTTTAAATATATGTCCTTTTGAAATGAGAGATTCCCTGAGCTCCCTGTAGTTATAAATTTCTCCGTTAAAAACAATGACTTTTGTATTGTCTTCGTTATAAATAGGCTGTTTCCCGGTACACAGGTCTATGATGGACAGGCGTCTCATACCCAGCGCGGCTTGCGTATCTGCATATTTCCCATCATCGTCAGGTCCGCGGTATTTTATCAGAGAGTTCATCCTGTCTATCAAGTTTATATTTTCTTCTATGTTATTGGATTTATTATAAATAAACCCGTTAATTCCGCACATTTTTTATCCCTTCTCCAAAGCTTTCAATCATATTTACAAATCTATCTCCCCATACCTGGTAGGTATAATGGTCTTCAACCCGCTTTCTTGCAGCTGAGCCCATACGTTTTCTCAATGCAGTATCGTTAATAAGCAGCGAAAGATACTTCTCCCACTCATCATTATTGCCGGCAATAAAACCCGTCTCCCCTTGAACCGTGATTTCTTCATTTGCAGGCGCCGGCGATGCAACTGTGGGCAAGAAGGACGCCATGTATTGAATAAGCTTAAACCCGCATTTCCCCTTTTCCCATCTGGTATCTAAAAGCGGCATTATGCCAATATCGGAAGTATAAAGCTCCCTGAATTCATTTTCTTTCGACCACGGGATATACACACAATCAACACCTTCAATCCGGACATCTGCGCCAATAACCTTCAATTTGAACCTGTTATTTTCGGCCAGATTCTTAAATATCCGGCGTACAGCATCCAGATAATGCGCTGTTGACGGAGATCCTATCCATACGATGACCGGTACTTTATCTTCCTTTTCATTCACGCCTACCGTGTCATACTTTGTAATGTCTATTACCGTCGGCAGGTAGACAAGATTTCCTTTAACTATTTCATTCGGGTACCATCTGTTACCCACTGTGGTCAATACCGCCTTACCCGACAGCCCGTTGATTTTGTTTCCGAATAACAAGCTCTTTATTCTGCTTGATTTGTAGTTGATACTGACAGCATCATCATAATCAACCGAATACCTGCACCCCATTAATATTAGCTTCTCAATAAAATAAGGGCAATAGGTAAACAGCTCTTTTTCAATTATTATCATGTCATAGAGCTTTTTATTTTTCACTAAAAAAAGCAGCCTGTCCAAAAGACTCCGGAGCATCTTAATTTTACTGTTCCGGCTCTTACTGTACAGATTTTTTACATAGCCTTCATATAAGAGAGGCCTGACATGTACCTCATGCCCTCTGTCCTCAAAATACTTAATGTAATTAAAGAGCCTGTACCTGGAGCTTGGACCCTCCCGGTGGTATTTTGGTAAAAGTAATATCTTCATCTTATTTTCCTTATTATGTTCGCTATATCTTTATAAATCATCAAATAGCCCTCAAAAGTCTCTTTAATCTCCTTTACCGAGCGGTGCAGGACTGCAAGGACCATCCTCATAAAAGGTTCTATAATTAATGTCGCAACAAAATGTATCCATGCACTGAATGGATTAAAATGCTTAAACCCGTAAATAACCCTGCTTCGCAAAGAATAAAACAGGCGTTTTGCTTTGACCTGTTCGGATGTACCTCCGCCCTTATGGAAAGCACAGGCATCCGCAATGTATTGAATTTCATAACCAAGCTTGCCTACCCTGTTTGAAAGGTCAAGATCCTCCAGATATACAAAGAATCTCGTATCAAAGCCCTCCAGTTTATTAAAAATATTCCTTCTTATAAGGTAGAATGCCCCAATCACATGATCAACCCGTCTTGAGCTTTCATGATCCCATTCTGTCATAAAGTGGCTTCTGAAAACACGCGGAAATATTCTATCCAGACCGAAAAT
>JAEZNF010000379.1 GCA_023441845.1 Bacillota bacterium
ATTAAAGGGTGCGGCTAAAGCTATAGACCGAAGGCTTAATAACTGTCGGTTTAAAACCTTTCTTCACGGTGATGCCAAACTTGAGAATTTTTGTTTCTCCGAAAATGGAAGAGATGTAGCAGCAATAGACTTCCAATATGTTGGCGGCGGCTGCGGGATGAAAGATGTTGCGTATTTCGTAGACAGCTGCCTTTTTGATGATGAATGTGAGAGTTGGGAAAACGATATTTTGGATTTTTATTTTAAAGAACTGAAAGCAGCGCTGCATATGAAAGAAAAGGATGTTGATTTTGATGCACTGGAAAAGGAATGGCGTGAATTATATCCTGTAGCATGGACAGATTTTTACCGGTTTCTTAAAGGCTGGGCTCCCGGTCATTATGAAAGCGGGTACAGTGAACGTACCGCCCGTAAAGTAATCAATAGCCTGAATATAAGTTGAGATTGTACAGGTTTTAAAATATACAAAAAAGGGAAGTTCTGCTTAAATGCAGTATTCCCTTTATATAGATTTAGAACTCTAAAATTAAACTTACTTCGGCATGCAAAACCCCTACTGCCGGATTTTTGGGCCCGGGTTGCTATGGGGGAGCAACGCAGCGAAGCGTAGTGACCAGCCTCAGAGTAAATTAAGGTATTGAGTTCGTTATCTTTAGCCAGTTTATATCAGCTGTGTTTATACTTTCGTATTAAACTTTGAAGCAACCAACATGATATCAACCATATTTATTGCCCCATCTTTATTCAAATCGTATTTTGCGTTATACCTGCTATCGCCGCTTACCGAAT
Organism: Bacillota bacterium; assembly: GCA_023441845.1. Classification (GTDB taxonomy): domain Bacteria; phylum Bacillota; class Clostridia; order Acetivibrionales; family DSM-2933; genus JAEZNF01. The sequence continues at coordinate 790 of JAEZNF010000379.1, forward strand.
TAAAGGACGTAGCTATCAACATAACATCGGACATATTAATAACTCCGTCATTATTTGCATCCAGATATTCGGTAGACGAAGTTGGACTTACTTTACTTGTCGGAGTTTGAACAGGTGTTGGTGTCGGTTTATCGGTCGGTGATGATGTAAAACCCTGATATGTTTTAAGGTTAGGAAGCTCATCGAGTGTAATACAATATTCACTCTGGTACATTTCTTTGAGCCAGTCAACAGGATTGTTCTGTTCTCCTGTAATATACCAGCCGTACCACGGGCAGAAATAGAGCCAGCCAGCCATTTCGTTTTTAAGGTTTGCAACCTGGGGGATTGTATCGTTTTCGCTCATTGTAACCAGCTTATTGCCGCCTGTGAGTTTCACCAGACTGAAGAATGTGGAGGAAATTGCACTTCCGTTGGGCTTGCCATCCTTGGCGTTGTATTTATCGTAACCTACGATATCAACCACATCATCGCCCGGATACCATTTGGGCGATGTATCGTAAGTATAGGAAGTCCAGACCCAGATGAGGTTATTTATCTTATGTTCATTGGTAAACTTATCATATAAAAGCCTGTAGAGCTTGACGCAATTCTCGGCACCTTCACCGCCCCACCAGAACCAGGCGCCTTCTGCCTCATGCAGAGGCCTAAAGAGTACAGGTACTCCTGCATCCTGAACCTGCTTTAACTTTCCTGCCATAAAATCTATATCGTTAAGCAGAGCCTTATTTTCTTCCGTTCCGGGAGTCAAAGCTTTCGAGATGCTGAAGGTTGTATCTTTAACGTAGAAGCTTGAGTCGGCTTTCTTGCCGATATCTCCGGGTGAGAACCAGTGCCAGCAAAGTGTGGGTATACCGCCCTTATTATTGTACCAGTCAATAAGACGCTCGGCACAGAGATCATCCCATGCTAAACCGTTTCCTCTGTAATTCATAAAGTCAAAACCTCTTACAGCAGGCATTTTCCCTGTTTTTTCTTTTATGTAAGTAAAATCGGATTCGGAGGCTTCATAGTTGTGAGAACCGCAAAGCTCCTGCTGACCCGACAGTATATGTTTTCCGTATATGTCAACAAGATAACTCATAAGTGATTTTGCTTCTTTTGTTGCGTTGGGGTTTACCAATGTTTTAGGTACTCTAAGATTTCTGATGTTATCGTCTGCAGGCTTTACTATAAGATAATCAAAGAATGTATATCCCCAGTAGGCTTCAAACTCAATGTTATTAGTTCCTTTATTAAGCTTTACAATACCCGCTGACATTTCTCTCCACTTAAGGGTGTATGTAAAGCTTACTTCTCCCTGGTTGGATTTATTTACATTGAGGTACTGTATCTTTTTGCTCTTGTCAAACGGCTCTGCATAGCGCACGACTAATTCATAAAGTCCTGCCTCGCCGACCTCAACATTAACGGAAGTGCTTGTCCCCTTCTGGCCGATATAGCTGCAAGTTGCTCCGCTAAGGTCAAATGCCGTACCGTCATCGGTTTTCCCGATATAGTCGGTATAAATTTGGGCACCGTTATGTACACCGTTTTCAAATTCATACTTGACACCCTCATCTTCAGATGCAGCAACTGTGGTGATAAGCGGCATTACGGTCAAAAGAGCTATCAGTGCCCATGCTAAGAAAGCCTTTGTTACATGTTTCCTGTACATAATAATTCCTCCTTATAAAATAAAATTAAATAATTAAGCATATAATTATCTGTAAAATAAAGTAATCCGGATTGTTAAAGTGTAATATTACTTTTGATATTATAATCACGTTTTCTTTATAAAATAATATTACTATATTTTTGTCCATCTTACAATTAATTAAGGCTCAATAAATTATAGAAAGCCGGTGGAAGCCGTTATGTGATAGGAGAGTCGCTCCATGCAGAAGGGGAATGGAGGATCTGGTTTACCGCGGACATATAGTCAGATTCAGTATGACACTTTTTTATTTTTTTTATGAGCTTGCCGTCTTTATCGGTGTGGACCGATATGTATATCCAGAACTCCTTCATTTTGTCGCACAGGTGCTTTTCTCCGGACAGTACGCTTTTATAATAATTATAGACCTCATCGTGTAATTGCCCAATCATTTTCATTTTATCGGCAGACGGTACAACATGGCCTTTGATGGTGGACGGCAGGAAAGGGTCCCTTAATGCGCCTCTTCCAAGCATAAAGTTTTTTATATGAGGAAAACGCAGGCTGATGCGTTTGAAGTCGTCATATGTGAATATATCGCCCTTATAGGATACCGCGTGTTTGCAAATGGAGGTAATAGCGTCAAACGAGTTCAAATCAACATTACCGGTATACATTTGTTTGCCGGTGCGGGCATGTATAATAACACCGCCAAGGGGATATTCGTTAAGAACTTCAATTACACGCATTCCGTCTTCCGGATTATTTAGTCCAAGCCTCATCTTTACTGTCAGGGTATAGGAGTTATCGGCACAGACCATATCAAGGAACTCTTTTATCATATCGGGATACGGTAGTATGCCGGAACCTCTTTTCTTCTTTGCTATCATTGGAAAGGGACATCCTATGTTCCAGTTTATTTCGTTGTATCCCATGTCAACAATAGCTGAGGAAAATAGCCTGAAATCAGTTCCGTTATTGCTGAGAATCTGGGGGACAATCCTGAGGCAAGAGTCATTGCGCTCGGGAAAAAGGTCTTTTAATAGCAGGCGGTTTACTTTCTTCATATCTGCAGTGGCAACAAAAGGTGCATAATATGCATCAATGCCGCCAAAAATTCTTGCAAATGCATTTCTGTAAAATGCTATAGTCATACCCTGAACAGGGGCCAAAAAAAGATTCATATCAACTCTCCCGATTAAGTTTAGGAATTAATCTATTCTCCATACTATATAGTTATTTGAATAAATGCAATAGATTTTACCCGATTATTTTTTGCCTGATTGTGGTATCGGGCGGATTCGTATAATGTTGGAAATACTTGTTACGTTAATCACTTCACATATTAAAAAAGCATATATTGAATTGATATAAGAGCTTTATATCAAGTAAAAGAATGGTTTGAAATTGAATACGAGAGGTGTTAATGATGAATAATGACGATAATTTGATGTCGCAATGTGGCCTAAGTCCTAAGATTGCAAGGAATTTGTCCCACAGTACAATATCAGTTCCCATGACGGAAGCTGTTACACCACGGTGGCTTCTTACATTTCTTCCGTGGGTATCGGTGGAAGCAGGTGTTTACAGGGTAAACAAGGTGAAAAAATGCTGCGAGATAAGGGATGGAGAGGAAGAATGCCGTGAAAAACTGCCGGAATTATGGGCATCTTGTTTGGGAGAACATGAAATTCCCCAAACCTTCACCGACTATGAAGAAAAACCGCGAGAACATATGTTGAGCCTTGTACAAACAATTTTGCGGGTTAACGGACAGGTTACAGATGTTTTCAATTCACCTATAAACCAGCTCCAGCAGCAGATGCGGCTTACAACAGAAGCAATGAGGGAGAGGCAGGAGCACGAAATAATTAATAATATGGATTTTGGGCTGAGGCATTCAGTTGCGCCGGCAATGAGGGTACAATCAAGAAACGGAGCTCCAACTCCTGATGATATGGATGAATTGATTGCAAAGGTATGGAAGAAGCCGGCGTTTTTTTTGGCACATCCCAGAGCAATCGCTGCTTTTGGCCGGGAATGTACGTGGAGAGGCGTTCCGCCTGCTACAGTGAATCTTTATGGAACGCCATTTATGACATGGAGAGGGATTCCGATAGTCCCTTGCGATAAACTTCCGGTTGACGGTAAGGTATGCAGCCAGCCCGGTTCGGGAAAGACAGATATCCTTCTGATGAGAGTCGGAGAAAGAGAACAGGGCGTTATTGGGCTATACCAGCCGGGTATATCTGATGAATCTGCAATTCCAAGCATGTCGGTGCGGTTTGCGGGAATAGACAACAGAGGGATTGCGTCCTATATCATGACACTGTATTTCGGGACGGCTGTTTTAACATGTGATTCTTTAGGCATGCTGGAAAATGTCGAGGTGGGAAGATACTATGAATATGAATAAGCCCGTCGATGGTATAAACAATTTATTTATCACAAATCGCGAAGGCACCGGGGATAGTACATATTACTTTTTACCGGGTTTTTCAAAGTTTTCTTATAAAAATCAAACGGGTAGTCTCTATTATAAACCAGGTCTTGATGTTTATTCCATCCGCAAGGATTTTCCGATCCTGCAAAAAAGGGTTAACGGAAAGCCGCTGGTGTGGCTCGATAACGGCGCAACAACGCAGAAACCCATGTGTGTAATAAATGCCATTAATCGTTATTACAGTGAATACAATTCAAATATTCACCGTGGCGCCCATACGCTGGCAAAGCTTGCCACAGAAGCCTATGAAGCAGCAAGGGAAAAAGTACGCGGATTTATCGGAGCATCGTCTGTTGATGAAATAATCTTTGTGCGCGGCACTACAGAAG
>JAEZNF010000430.1 GCA_023441845.1 Bacillota bacterium
CTGTAAGACAAACCGTAAATTCGGTATATATTCCGCCTAAAATAATATTCACCGGAGAAAAGGCCAATGCAAATATTAAGCCTATAATAAATCCGAAATCCGGACTTGAAGATGAAGATAATAAATTAGATGAAACTAAATGGTCGATTTCAGGCGATTCCGGTATTTTAAGTGACTATAAATGGGGAGATATCTTTGCTCAATTCAAAACGACCGGTAACGTCGGTATTACTGAAATTACCGCTACTTCAAAAGGTTTTGCATTCGGAGGAACCAGTCATGTTAAAGGAACCGGTAAAGTTATGGTTGTTGAGCCAACTATAGAACCTGTTGAGGTTGAAGTGGGAAAAACAGTTGGGGTGGAAAAAACAGTGGATGCCAGATTTAAATTAAACCTGAATACCCCGACAGGTTATACGTCATTTCTAGATGACTTAAACATGCATATTATGAGACATCCCTTTAACGACGGATACAAGTATAAAATTAGCCCTCTTCACAGGAAAACAGATTTCTCCTTAGGTATTACAAGTCCTAATTCCGGCATTATTCAACACACAAGCTTTATTGAAAACCAGGGAAGCTGGATCCTTACCCCTGTTACAAAGGATGGCGAGCAATACTTTATGATTTCGAATGCATCTTCCTCCAAGTACTTATACGCCAAACGCGACGGCACGGTAAGTCAATGGGGCCCTATAGATCCGCGGACAAATGATAACGAACTGTGGAAGATTGATGAAATGGAAGACGGATTCTACAAGATAACCTCCAAGCTTCACGGTAAATGTCTTGAGATACCAAAGACGAAGTCAGCAGATAAATCAGAAGATCCAGGCACAGCAGTATCTACCGGCACATATAACGGCTATCACAATCAAAAGTGGGACATAACACCGTTAGGCGATAAATTACAGCCATCAATATTAGACGGTATCAAGTTTGACAAAAATGTTGATGGCACTCCGGCAGTAAAAATAGATGATAATAAATATATAAACTCAATGAAATTCGCATTTGGTAATGATGATTCTACCAAACTCGTGATTACCGGGATAATTCCTACCGTACTCATCGATAGAGATAATCCGGCAAAAATGAAAAGGGCTAGCGACCCAATAAAAGTAATTGCTACTGTCAAGTATGAGAGTGAATTCCAATCGGATTCTAAAGCAGATGTTGAGTTTACCGTAGATATATTTACCAGAGCGGAAATTAATTGATATTTATAATTTTTGGGGGGTGTACAGAATGTTTAAAGCTGAAAAAAAGCAGAGACTCAATCTATTCTGCTCTATAATGATAATAATGTTTATATTAAGCCTTATTAATTCATACATTATAGTATCTGCTGCCGACACAGATTATGCGGATATTAAAGGTCACTGGGCTGAAAAATATATAAAGGATTTAATTGAAAATGGATATATTAAAGGAGTAAAATCCGGCAATCAACTCCTGATACAACCAGGCAGAAATATTACAAGGGCTGAATTTTTGACAATACTGATGAGAACCGGAAACTATGCGGCAGATACCGCAAATGCCAAAAGCTTCACTGACGTAAAGCAAAATGATTGGTTTAAGGAAAGTGTCGATAAAGCAACCGGTAATTCTATTCTTGAAGGATATCCGGATGGTACGTTCAAACCCAATAACCCTATTTCAAGGGCTGAGATTGCTGCGTTAATATCAAAAGTAGCCCGGTTTAATCAGGATGAAACCGGTGATGCCGTCTTTTCTGACGTTCAACAAAATAAGTGGTATTTCAAAAGTGTTATGGCTGCAAAGCATAATAATATAATTAACGGGTACCCGGACGGAAAATTCGTACCCGAAGGTAAAGCCTCCAGAGCAGAAGTTGCAGTAATGATTTCCAATTATCTTAAACTGCTGAATAATTCTTCGACCAGTCCTGCAACGCCAACAAAATCTATTGCGTCAGAGCCTACACCGGTAGTACCTATGTCCGGGCCCTATGTTTCACCGCCTCCTGATGACACTGCTCCTGCCGAAGATGTACCCGGAATATTCTGCTTTGATTATCAAAGTTCAAATGAAACCGAGTTATTGTACCCTGTTAAGTATTCAAATTTAAAAGACCTGGGAACATTTAAAGTAATAATAAACTATGATCCCAAAAACATAGTTGCTTCAAGAGTATATGACGGGTCTGCGAAGGATACCGGATATATATCCGAAAAGGGTTCTATTGATTTGAGTCGGGCCGATGCAGGAGAAATAACTGCCTCTTCAAATGATACCAGCGGAATATTATCCGGCAACGGAACCTTATTGTATATTAAGTTCGTTGTCCTTCCTGGAGCTGCAGGCAAGACCGATATAAATATTTCCGTCCCGGAATTATATAAGGTTAATGGCGATAAAATAAACAGCGTTAATGTCGAAGGCGGAAGTATAACTTTCTGATAAATTCCCTTAAAATAGTTGGCGATTATTATCGCTCATTATTGGTCTTAACAATACGTAAACAGATCAAAATAAGAGAGGAGCTAAAGGTTCCTCTCTTTTAGTTAGGGCCATTTCCCGAAGGAAAATTCATAGAAAGGCGAGTGGGCCTAAGCCCATGATTTTTAAAATGCTCTGTCCAACTACCTCATAACGGTAAATTCACGCTTCGGATCGTGTCGAAGAGCCGTCAGACTGTCACGATTCTCGCCTGAATCAATATTGTAACTAAATTGTAACATCCCAAAACTTGTACAGCCTGAACATATATTTTATAATAAATCTATACTTATTGACAATGGGGTGTTGGATATTAAAAGGTTATTAGGGCAAATCAGGAAAGCTGTTCAGGACTACAATATGATAAAGGATGGTGACAAAATAGCAATCGGAGTATCGGGAGGCAAAGACAGTCTGGCTCTCCTTGTGGCTCTTAAGCAACTGCAGAGTTTTTATCCTCAGAAATTTGAGCTTGAGGCAATTACCCTTACAATGGGAATAGGCGAGTTTAACCTCGACCCCGTAAAAGAGCTTTGCAGCAAAATCGGCGTAAATTATACAATAGAAGAAACACTCATCGGTAAAATAGTATTTGATGTGAGGCAGGAAAAAAACCCGTGTTCGCTGTGTGCCAATTTAAAGAGGGGTGCTTTGCATAATACGGCAAAAGCACTTGGTTGCAATAAGCTTGCATTGGCGCACCACAAAGACGACGTTGTGGAAACTTTACTCTTAAGTACTTTCTATGAAGGCCGTCTGCATACATTTTCACCTGTCACTTATCTGGATAGAAAAGACCTGTATTTGATAAGACCGCTGATATTTACCGAAGAAAAGGAAGTTAAGGAATTTGTAAAATCCTATGGTCTCCAGATCGTACCCAGCCCATGTCATGTGGATGGAAAAACCAAACGTGAGGATATGAAAAAATTATTGGCAGAAATGAGCAAAGAAAACAGGAATTTAAAAAGCAACATATTCGGCGCAATCAAAAGATCCGGAATAGATGATTGGAAGCCTAATTAACGGAGGTAAGCTATGAAGTACATAGGAAAAAGACTCGCATTCATACTAATAGCCATAATTATGACTATAACACCATTAAGCTACTCTGCAGCCTATTCGGTAATATATCAGTATTCCACCAAGGAGAATATTACTTCAGGCGTAGAATTTGAAAAAATAAGCAAATTTACAACCAACGGCTGGCAAAATATTAATGTCTTGAGAGTAGACCTTAGCAATCCGAATATTATGGTCGATACCATTACCAATATGGAATCTTTTAAATCCACCTCAACCGTAGAAAAGCTTGCAAACTCAAGGGACGCTGTAGCTGCCGTCAACAGCAGCTTTTTCAGCTGGATAAAAGGCGAATCGGGAGCAGCATACGCCGATGGTCCTATAGTGGAATCGGGCGATATAATCTCTGCCGTAACAGGCTACAACAGTACCGGTAACCATATGGGTTCCATATCCATCGACTATCAGAACCAGGTATTTTTTGATTTCTTCAAGACAGATATCAAGCTGATTACAGCAAACGGAACCTCAATACCCGTCGGTCAATATAATAAGCCAAGCACAACCTACAACGACTTTACAATACTAGACAGAAAATGGAGCACATATTCTATCGGCGTGTCTGATACATATCCCGATATGAATGAAGTGGTGGTAGAGGACGGAATAATTACCGACATAAGGCTGTCTCAGCCTGCAGTAGAAATACCCCAGAACGGGTATGTCATACTGACCCGCCTTCCCGGTATGCAAAAAATCATTGACAACTTTCAGGTGGGTGACCCTGTAAAGCTTTCCATAGCAACCACTCCGGACTGGAATTCTTTTGCAACGTCCATGACCGGCGGCGCCATATTGCTAAAAGACGGCAAGATACCTTCCCCGTTCTCAGTTAACATTAGCGGCAAACGTGCCCGTACTGCTGCAGGCTGCACAAAAGACGGGACCCACCTTATTTTAGCTACCGTCGACGAAGTTAACAGCATAGGTATGGATCAAACCGATATGGCAAACCTTATGCTCCAGTTGGGAGCTTATAACGCGATAAATTTTGATGGAGGCGGTTCAACTACAATGGTAGCCCGTCACCCTGGGGATACTAAAGTATCTCTGGTAAATTCCCCGTCTGACGGCTCCCAGAGAAAGGTAGCAGCCGCAATGGGCATATTTTCCGTGGCTCCTCCCTCGTCTCTCGGTGGGTTTTATATTAAAAGCAATGATAATAATGTGTTTGTAAATACTTCAAGAACTTTAACCGTAAAAGGCTATGATACGAACTTAAACCCTATTGATGTGGATCCCGGTCAGATTGTATGGAGTGTATCAGGCGTACAGGGC
>JAEZNF010000434.1 GCA_023441845.1 Bacillota bacterium
TCTTCTATCTTTTCCCTTTCCAATCCCGTGAGTCTTCCCAGTCTCATATCTACAATTGCCTGGGATTGTCTTTCACTTAAACCGAATGCGTCCATAAGTCCCTGCTTTGCAGCAGTTTCTGTTCTGGAGCCCCTTATGATTTTTATTACCTCATCCAGATGGTCAAGGGCAATTTTCAAACCTTCCAATATGTGAGCTCTTGCTTCTGCCTTATCTAGCTCAAATTTGGTTCTCCTTACTATTACAACCTTCTGATGTTCTATATAGTGGTCTATAATCTGCCTCAAATTCATTATTCTCGGTTCAAATTTCCCATCAACCTGGACAAGTGCAAGCATGTTGGCATTGAAAGCCTCCTGCATCTGGGTGTGCTTATAGAGCTGATTTAAAACAACGTTTGCATTGGCATCCCTCTTAAGCTCTATAACTATTCGCATACCTTCCCTGTCGGATTCATCTCTCAAATCAGATATGCCCTCAAGCCGTTTATCTTTTACCAAGTCGGCCATCCTTTCAATAAGACGGGCTTTATTAACCTGATAAGGAAGCTCTGTTACAACTATTCTCTGTTTTGTATTGTTTATCTGCTCTATTGAAGCTTCAGCCCTTACGACTATCCTGCCGCGGCCTGTCCTGTAAGTATCCCTTATTCCCTGCTTACCTATAATTATGCCGGCAGTAGGGAAATCAGGTCCTTTAATTATCTTAATCAAATCATCAATGGATAGTTCAGGCTCATCAATTACCTTAATAACACCGTCTATTACCTCCCCCAGATTATGAGGAGGTATGTTTGTAGCCATTCCTACCGCAATACCTGAGGAACCGTTAACTAAAAGATTCGGAAACCTGGAAGGTAAAACAACAGGTTCCATTTCATGATCGTCAAAATTCGGTTTAAAATCTACAGTGTCCTTGTTTATATCGCTTAACATTTCCATTGATATTTTTGAAAGCCTTGCTTCCGTATACCTCATGGCTGCAGGAGGATCTCCGTCGACGGATCCAAAATTACCGTGACCGTCTACTAGCGGGTTTCTCAAAGAAAAATCCTGAGCCATACGGACCATACTATCATAAACAGCAGCATCTCCATGCGGATGGAACTTACCAAGAACCTCTCCGACGGTTGTTGCACACTTTCTATATGGTTTATCGGGGGTAAACCCTAATTGCTGCATTGCATATAGTATTCTTCTGTGGACAGGCTTCAGACCGTCTCTTACATCAGGCAGAGCACGGTCGGCAATAACACTCATGGCGTAATCTATAAATGATTTTTTCATTTCAGACTCAATATCGACAGGTATTATCCTCTGTTCCCTCAATTCATTTGTATCTGCCATTGACTTACCTCTTTTCTAAATGTATAAATAGTAAACATATAATTTTACATATCTAATTTTAATAAAGTTTTGGCAAACTGTCCACTTTAACTTTTTTATTAAATATATTAGGGAACAGTTTTACTGTTCCCTATACGTTAAGTATTCCCTTTTTTCGGTATTCTTATAATAAATTCCAGATACTCTCCCCTGTCCAGTTGCGCAGCCTTCGCATTCACTCCGGACTTTTTCATCAAGTCTATTGCCTGACGAATTGTATTTACAAAAATTCTTATATCCCGTATCGCTTTGGTAAACTTTTTTTCAGGAACGCTTTCCTTTTGCTCTTCAGGGCTTCTTGTAAACCTCTCAATTGCCTTTTCCACCAGCTCTTCGGTTTTCTTTACATTCATTCCTTTTTCACTGACACGCTTTAAAACTTTGAGCTGAAGCTGCTCGTCGTGTAATTTAAGTAGCGCCCTGGCATGCCTTTCGGTAAGATTATTGTCCGCAAGTATTTTCTTAACAAGTGGAGGGAGCTTTAGAAGCCTGATTTTATTTGCAATGGTAGACTGGCTTTTTCCAATCTTTTGTGCCAGCTCTTCTTGTGTAAATCCGTGTTCACTGATAAGGTTGTTATAACCTTCTGCTTCCTCCATGTAATTTAAGTCTTCTCTTTGAAGGTTTTCAATAAGAGCCAGGACAGCAGATTCATTGTCATCAACATTGACTATTATTGACGGAATCTCTTTTAAACCCGCCATAGTAGCAGCCCGGAGCCTTCTTTCGCCAGCTACCAGCTCATAAGAATTGGCAGTAATCTTCCTAACATTAATAGGTTGAATAACCCCATATTGTTTTATTGATTCGCACAATTCTTCCAATGCTGTTTTGTTAAACTGCTTTCTTGGTTGGTAAGGGTTTGGTCTTATGTTTTCAATACAAACATAAGTAATGTTTTTTAATTCATCTTTCTTGTTGCTGTTTTGAGCATGAAGCCTGTTTTCCAACATTTCTACACCATCCTTTGTATATTTTTGTCCCGAAAACCCTTTAGTATTTGTTACTTACAGGGTCATCTTTTTTCTTTTGTATATAAACACGCCTTTATAAATTTCTGAACGTGTGTTAAAGAACTTCGAAACAATTCTTTATACTATAGATTACCATTTTTACAACTTATAGTAATATACAAAGGCTATATTCTCTCTAATTTATTTTTTTCCTCTTTTATTTAAAAAGAATCGTTCGTCCAAATGCCTGATTTTACTACATTTTATTGATTAAACGAGAGGCTCTTTTGATGGTTTGCCTGCTTTTCTCGGATATTTTGTCGGTGTTTGTCGTAATTTTCTTACTATAACTATATTTCTTTTTGCATCACTAAATGGAAGTTCAAGTGTCTCTACTTTTTCAATCTTTCCTCCCAATATACTTAAAGCTTTTGCGGAAGATTCCAGTTCCTCGGTGCTGCTTCCCTTCATAGCAATAAATATTCCACCTGTTTTAACAAACGGTAGACAATATTCCAAAAGGACGGGAAGGTTTGCCACTGCTCGTGCTGTAGCTATGTCGTACTTCTCTCTGTACTCGCCTTTCATTCCGTAATCCTCTGCTCTGCCATGGACGGCATTAATATTTTTTAGCTCCAGAATATTTATAACTTCATTTAAAAACTTTATCCTCTTATCAAGGGAGTCCAAAAGAGTAACGTGTACATTTTCAAGTGCAATTTTAATCGGTATACCTGGAAATCCACCTCCGGTACCGATATCTATCATAGTTGATTCCTTGTTTTCAATGTATGGAAGAATACTTAAGGAATCGATAAAGTGTTTTATAATAACTTCTCTTTCATCTTCAATCGCAGTCAGGTTAATTTTTTCATTCCACTCCAGAAGAACCTTCATATAACTAAAAAAAGCATTAACCTGTTTATCATTCATGTTTAAACCATATTTTTTCGACCCTTCTTTTAAAAGCTCAGTTATGTTTAACTCTTCATAGCCCATTTATTAAAGCTCCGTTTCAATTTATTTATTTTTCTCTTCTTTTCTGCTCAAGGTAAATCAAAAGTACCGATATATCAGCAGGAGATACTCCGGATATTCTTGAGGCCTGTCCTACGGAATCGGGTTTTATACGGTCTAGCTTCTGTCTTGCTTCTATTCTAAGGCCCTGTATTTCATTGTAATCTATATCCTTGCTTAGTTTTCTTGCCTCAAGCTTTTTAAACTGGTCTACCTGGAGCATTTGCCTTTTTATATAGCCTTCATACTTTACAGATACCTCAACCTGCTCTTTAACAGCGAAACTAAGCTCCGGCCTTTCTTCATCTATTTCAGACAGCAGTTCATAATTCAATTCAGGCCTTCTCAATAATTCTACAAGCTTTATCCCGCTTTTTACCGGGGTGCTGTTCATTCTCTCAAGAAATCCGTTTACTTTTTCGCTTGGCGGAACTACTTTCTTCTCAAGTCTTTCAATTTCCCGTGATATTTTTTCCTTTTTGTCTTCAAACCTTTTATACCTGTCTTCAGTTATAAGCCCTACCCTGTACCCTATCGGCGTTAATCTCAGGTCGGCATTATCCTGCCTTAGAAGCAGCCTGTACTCGGACCTTGATGTCATAACCCTGTATGGTTCTCCGGTTCCTTTGGTCACAAGGTCATCTATTAAAACTCCTATGTATGCCTCCGACCTGTCCAAAATTAAAGGTTCTTTTCCTTTTATCTTAAGAGCTGCGTTTATTCCGGCTATCAAACCCTGTGCCCCTGCTTCCTCATACCCTGAACTGCCGTTTATCTGGCCAGCCGAAAATAATCCTTCAATGTTTTTGAATTCAAGGGTTAAATTGAGCTGGGTTGAATTTATACAGTCATATTCTATTGCATAGGCACTCCTCATAACGGAAACATTCTCCAACCCCGGCAAAGTCCTCATCATTTGAACCTGAACCTCTTCGGGAAGGCTGCTTGACATTCCCTGTAAATACATTTCCTC
>JAEZNF010000466.1 GCA_023441845.1 Bacillota bacterium
ATTACCGGCAGTATTATAATAGCGGCATGTGTTATTATTCCGCTTTTTTATAAGTACAGCCTTCAAAAACAGCTCGATACCATAAACAATGGCATAGAAGAAACAACCGGATACAAGACCGCGGAGCAAAAATTTGAAGAGATTTTAAAGAGGTATTCTGACAGGGAAAACATAGCAAACGGCCTTGACGGGAAAGGTTTAAGCGCCGTTACTCTACTTGGAAAAATTGAAAAGGGAGTCCCGGAAAAGCTCTTTATTACTAAATTGAATGTGGGAAGCGAGAATGAAAATAAGGTCAGGATCACTTTAACGGGAATTTCCGCTACCGAGGACGATATTGCATCATTTGTACTGCATTTAAGAGAAGATAACTATTTTTCGGATATAGTAATTTCTTCGGTTAAGAGGACAACAACACAAGAAAGCCCTTCATCTGTAAATGCCCTTTTAAAAAACACAATTCCGGGTAGTACGGCTGTTAAACAGGGTAATAATGAGGCTCTCGGCAAAACGGCCTCTGCTGATGGCAAAATCCAGCCTACGCTGCCTGCATTTGTATGCTTTAACTTTAATATAAGCATGTGTCTTAAAACAGGCATTTAGCGTAAAGTCGATATAAGAAAGTACCGGTAAAAGATGTTTTTTGTACGAGAGATGAGGTATGGGAAGTGATAGGATGTTTTTTTCGGGAAAAGACAAAAAAATACTGATTTTTTTCGGCGTTTTTATAGCATTAGTATTAATGTGGGAATTTTTTCTTGCTCCACAGATGAAACTTATTTCGAATTTGAAAAGTCGCCTGAATTCGGGTCAGAATACCTATAAAGCCAATATTGCATATGGTGAGAAGCTTAAGGGAATGGATAATGGGCTTGAAAAAATAAATCAGAAGTTAAAAGATTTGAGAACAAAGTACCCACCTGCGATGAATTACGACGAGGTCTATATAATTTTGAGGAATATGGCAAGAACATCGGGACTTGATATTATTAGCCTGAACTTCGGCAGCATAAGTGAAATTAATGCTTCGGGTTCAAAAGGCGCCGAAAGTACTAATGGAGAGTCATCGAACGGTGATACCCTTTATGATGGCGCCGGTTCAATGAAAGCAGGTGGAACTGACTATAATAAAAAAATAGCTGATTTTCTCATCTCTTCAGGCCTTGGCGGTATCGGCAGCGAAAATAGTACTGCCGGGGGCAGCAGTGCTGTTGCGGACGGTAAGGCATACCAGCTGAGCGTCAAGATATCTGCAAGCGGCACAATGGAAGAGATAAGGGGGTTTCTTCAAGGGATTGAAAGCTTAAAGAGCAAGCCCCGCTATAAGGAATTTCAGATAAACCTCAGTAATAAAGACGTTTTAAACCTTGATACAACAATTGCTTTTATTGGAATAGCCGATAAAAATGCCGACAAGTATACAATGCTTGAAACAGGGGAATGGTCGCCTTTAAACCCTGCCGGCAAGGCCGATATATTTGATCCTTATGAGGAATATTCGGGAACATATGCACCAAAGGCTTCAAACGATACTGTCGGTAGCTTTAGGTGAGGGTGAATGCTTTGGAGAAGGTGGATTTATATATGATTGCATATCACTTATTTAGGAAACCTTATCGGAAATTTGTATCAAACTGCAGAGGAGTAAGTCTTGCGGAACTTCTTGTTTCCATGGCAATACTCGCCATAGCCTCCATACCGTTCCTGGGTAGCTTTATAACGGCGCAGGAGAACAATTCTCGAGCGAAGAACAGTATAGTAAGTACCGTAATGGCCCAGAAGGCAATGGACGATATCAAATCAAGGCCGCTTTTTTTAAGTGCCATGTCGGGGCAGGGGAATAAACTTTACTCAAGTGATGGGGAATACAGGGTGGAATGCAGGGTTACCGAAGAACAGCCAGATACTATTACAGGTGATAATGAGTACAATTTTGATATAAATGCTCTTTCGTTTAGCCAGGAGTTTTCAGTAAGCCGGGACAGTGTGATGTTAAACGGTTTTTCATATGATTTGCAGGATGTTGGAGCCGCAAAAAAATATTATTTGAATATTGCAGCGAATGAAATCACCGGAGCTTTCCGTTATGCCTTTTCTGACAATTATGATTCTGTTCTCCAGACAGGGGAACTTACGGCAGTTGATGCCATAAATGAAAAGATTTGCTTTGATAAAACCGGTTCAGGAAGGTTTGAGCTTCATGTAACGGTAGACCCGGCGGTGGACAGGGAGGTTAATCTGTATTCCGTGGATGATTTGAATTCGGGAATGCTTTTTGTAAATGACGGAGAAATACCCGTAAACCTGTATTGCTGTGCTTCAGGCAGCCGGCAAAGCTATACCTTAAAACTTTACAGGGTTGAGATCTCGGTATATAAAGGCCAGGAACCGGTGAATACCCTTGTATCATTTGTAAAGAAGTAGACGGTGATAAGAATGGACTGTAAAACTCTTTTGTATTCAAATAAAGGTACGGCTTTGATTACGGTGATTTTGATAATAATCATCATGTCGATACTGGGTGTGAGCCTTGTAGCGGTGACGTTAAGCGGATTCAAAATGAGTGCCTTTTACAGTGACGGCAACAGGGCGTATTTTGCAGCAGAAGCGGCAGTAGAACAGGTTGCAGCATCTTTAGACGACAGGGTTTCGAAGAGGCAGGAGGAAGCCTTAAAAAAGACTTCCGATTATATCCGGCAAATGCTTCAGGATAACCCGAATTACATAAGGAATGCAGATGGAACCATTATTGGAGATGTTCTTTCCGGTGAATTCAGAACAAAGTATCTTGAGAATTTCTATGAAGGCCTGGGGACTGAATTTCAAAACATTGATGATGACTATTTAAAGGGCCTTTTAAATACTGCCTTCATTGATAAGGACGGAAATGTCTTTAAGGACATAAACCCAGACCAGGAAAGAATGATACTTGAATCGGCCAGGTACAATGCCGAACTTCACAAATTAAACATAATTGCTGCAGGAAGCTATAATGACGCAAAAAAGAGATTAAGTATAACCTTTAACCTGCTGCCTGACCCGTCTGAAGCGCCCTACCGCAGTATTCCCAAAACGGTTCTCAGTAAAAGGAAAACCCGTCCGTCTATTTTCCAAAAGGCACTGGTTGCAGAAAAAGATATGGTTAAATTAGGTGGCAGTATCAACATAGTTGGAGATATTCTATTATCCGGCTCCGACAATAATTTTCGAATAAGCGATTACGTGAACCAAAGCGATATGTATACAGGCCCTCAAAAAATTCAGGTTAACAGTCCATATGTTGTAGAGGATACAGGAATCTTTTTTTATGGCGATCAGGATACCGAAATTATGTCTGACGGCGCGGTATGGTATATTGCCGGTAAAGAAATGCCCATGACAAAGGGAATCATATACATAGACGGAAACCTTAATATAGGCGACGGTTTTAATTTTAACGGGATTATTATGTCCTCACAAAATATCATTTTTTCAGGAGAAGCTCTAATTACGTACGACGATACGGTAGACGGGCTTTTCAATAAAGACGTGAATATAAACGGTTTCTTTGGACTATTGGTTTCGGAAATACCCGATGAAAAAATAAAGGGCCAGCGAATAACTTCAAAAAATATCTCAATTGACGAATGGAAAGAAATTCCTGTGCGTTAATTTCGAATGCACTTAAATATAAATTTCTGTATCCGAAAAAGTCTCGGGAGCATTGGACCTATCCCGACTTCTGCTGGATTTTCATTCGGAAAGCGACCCCTAATAAAACACATTGGTTTTCTTATGGATGTGTTATTTTTATGTATTCTTAATTGTAATATGGAACAAAGTAATTATGTACAAGTAATATTTAAAAACTTTTGCGTTTTTGTTAACCCAAGTATATAATTATACCAAAATAAAGGATAAAGACGGAGGAAATAATGATCAGGTTTGGACCTTCAGGCAATTCAGAAAGCTTTTACGATCAGGGCAATAAATCGTCGGTTCAAGCACCGGCCTGGCTTAAAAATTTAGGTCTTAATGCATATGAATATCAGTGCAGCAAGGGAGTTAATGTGGGCCGTGCTACTGCAGAGCAATTGGGGGAAGAAGCGTTAAAAAACGGGATATTTCTCAGCATACACGCTCCTTATTTTATAAGTATGGCGAGTGAAGAAGAGCAAAAACGGGAAAACTCAAAACGCTATATAATTGAAACCATGGAAGCAGCCAGATGGATGGGAGCCAAAAGAATTGTTGTCCATACAGGCGCTTGCAGTAAAGTAAGCAGGGAATGGGCCTTAGGAACGGCAAAGCAGGTGCTGGCCGAAACTATAAAGGAAGCTGACAGCAGCGGGTATTCGGATATCACCATATGTCCGGAGGTTTTAGGTAAGATAAACCAGTTAGGTTCTTTGGAAGAAATCCTGGATATGTGCAAAATAGACGACAGGCTTATTCCTACTATAGATTTCGGACATCTTCATGCCAGGGATTTAGGAGCTCTAAATTCAATTGAAGACTTTGAAAGGGTTTTGGATAAGATTGAGAATGAAATCGGACAGGACAGGCTTAAAGTAATTCATGTGCATTTCAGCAGAATAGAGTTTACAAAAGGCGGAGAGAAGAAGCATTGGACCCTTGACGATACCCAATTCGGGCCGGATTTTGAACCGTTGGCTGAATTGATATATAAAAGGAGCATGGAGCCTGTGATTATAAGTGAATCCAGAGGATGTATGGCTGAGGATGCTTTAAAACTCAAAAAAATTTATCAAAAAGCGGCGGGGGAGGTTTAAGACATGCAAAAAATACTTATTTTGAACGGTCCCAATTTAAACCTTCTAGGTACCAGGGAAAAGGGCGTGTATGGGTCGGAGACTCTGCAGGATATAGCAAAAAAGGTAAGTGAGGAGGCAACGCGTTTGAACCTGGATTTCGATTTTGTCCAGTCAAACCATGAGGGTGAAATTATTGATAAAATTCATGATGCGAGGGGTAAATACAATTATATAATAATTAACCCCGGCGCGTATACTCACTACAGCTATGCAATCAGGGATGCAGTAAAGGCGGTAGAAATACCTACTATAGAAATTCACCTGTCCAATATTCATGCCAGAGAAGAGTTCAGAAGCAAGTCGGTAATAGCTCCGGTTTGTATAGGGCAGATATGCGGGTTTGGAAGTAACAGCTACATACTTGCCGTACATATGGTTAGTATGCTGGCAGAAAAGTAAACTGTTATAGCTATATAAATCAGGAAAATGATTTTACATTGAAAAATTTAGTTTTTGTGATATTGTATTAAGGAAATTGAAACGCAATGTAAAATCTTTATCGCGTTCAACATAGTTAAAAATGTGTATCCGCATTACTCATAATAAAGCGCTAAATAGGGAGAGAATGATATGAACAATATTGGCAAACGTTTGAAGAAATTCAGGGAACTGCTTGGAAGTAAAGGAATTGATGCTGCATTAGTGAGCAGGAGAGAGGACATAATATATTTATCAGGCTTCACGGGAAGTTCCGGAACTCTTTTGATTTCTCAGGAGGAAAGCCTGCTTGTTACCGACTTCAGGTATATTGAGCAGGCAACCATTCAGGCTCCCTTATATGAGGTTATTCAGTATAAAGGCACGCTTACAGGTACTTTAAACGATCTTGCCGGGGAAAAAGGATACAGAAATATCGGTATAGAGGAGTACTTCCTGACTTTAGAGAAATATGACGAGTATAAAGCGAATATCCAGGTTGAAGCATTTTTACCAATGGGAAATTTGATAAGTAGCTTGCGGATGGTAAAAAGTGCCCAGGAGATTGAAGCAATAAAAAAAGCGGTTATGATTGCTGAGAATGCTTTTACCCATATATTGGGTTATATTAAACCTGGAATAAAAGAGCTTGAGATTGCGGCTGAGCTTGAGTATTTCATGAAAAAGCAGGGTGCAAAGGGTACTTCATTTGAGACTATTGTTGCATCAGGTGTAAGGTCTGCAATGCCGCATGGTGTGGCATCGGAAAAGGTTTTGGAGATGGGTGATGCCATCACTATGGATTATGGGTGTATATATGATGATTACTGCTCTGATATGACAAGGACTGTTTTTTTGGGGAATCCTTCCGAAGAGCTTAAGAAAGT
>JAEZNF010000539.1 GCA_023441845.1 Bacillota bacterium
CTATAATACTGCCTGAAACCAATTCCAGTGCATTTTTTATAACAGACCTTATGACATTTTGCGAAAGGTCATTAGTTGACGGATAAACGGGAATAATCCGGCAGGTATTCTTCATCTCCCTGCCCGAAATCCTTTCGTAAACGGGATTGGGAATACTGAAGTTCCTGAATTTTTTACTGACTCTGCCATAAAAAACATATTCTTCGCCGATTTTAAATACAGTTTTTATATAGCGCTGATTGAACCAGGTTGCCGTAATTGTTCCCGTGTCATCCTTAATCAGCACTTTATATACCGTGAGTCCTGCTCTTAGCCTGCTCTCAGAAACTTTTGAAGCTATTATACCTTCAAAGCTGCAGGACTCGCCATCTTCAAGCTGTGCTATCTTTTTAAAGCTGTTCCTGTCCTCATATTCTCTTGGAAAATGATTTACTATATCCCCTACGGTATATATGCCTAATTTATGAAATAGCCTGGCCCTGGCCTCTCCAACGCCCTTGACATACTGAACCGGCTTTCTAAAAATCTCTTTTGTGTCCATATTACCCTCTTTTTCCGCTACTTTAGATATTATTTTAACATAACAGCGACTATATTAAATATATTTAAATAAAATTTGTAAAAAACCTTGCAGGAATTCTATACTTTATGTTAAAATAGTTATTGCTTTGGGTTTTACTTGAAGCTTACTTAAAATAACAAGTAGTGCGTTATCAAATTATCTTTGTATAAGAAAATCCTAAGTTCTTGATTTTATAAGTTCACAGGGTTTTTATTGAAATGATATTTGAGAAACACTATATCAGGATATTTCTCCACGATTAAAGGAGGTGTAGTCATAAATGGCAAAGTGTGATGTATGTAGCAAGGACATAGCATTCGGTTTGAAAGTCAGTCACTCAAATAGGAAAACTAACAGAGCTTGGAAGCCTAATGTAAGAAAAGTTAAAATTGTTGAAAACGGAACAAACAAGTCAATAAATATCTGTACAAGATGCTTACGTTCAAATAAAGTTACAAGAGCGATATAAGCATATTCCAGAGTATTTTATTTATTGATTCCTGAAATTAGAATCAAATTTTACCGACAGAACAAAGCCGCAAAGCGGCTTTTGTTGCTTTTAGCGGGGAGGAATTGCGGTATATAATACACTATAATTTCTCAGACATTAAAAAAATAAAAAAGCATTTTTGCTTTTTTATTTTTTATGGACATTTTAGCAGTGCATTCTTAAGTACCGGATCAAAAGGAAAACCGAGAATTCTGCTATATGTTTCGCGAAAAACATTTTACATTTCTATTTCTATTTTTTCGCTTTCATCATATGCCTTGATTCATTGAACGCGCAACACTTTATGAAAATACTTTTGCGCGTTCAATATAGTTAAAAACTCCGCATTTTTTCCACCCGGTTTAGGTATTTACGAAACAGTATATTAGTCCATTCTAAGTACTTTTCTTATAAGACTACCGAAGAATCTCGGCATTTTTACTACAAGAATTTTCATAGCAAACACTCCCATCAAAAAATAATGGTTTTATATTTACAATATATTCAACAGATTTCAATTTAGTGAAGTATTATATCCGGTTTTTATGAATAAATATTTAGTGTATCTTTTTCATTCTTGGAGGAGTTCATTTTGCATGTTATATTTATAGCCAATTATAAAAGAAAAGCCCTACTGTCAGGCGTCATATTAATGGGATGGATTTTATTATTTGTTATCTTAGGTGTAGTTCTAAAAAATAATGTTCTATATAATGTTACTATAAATAAATCCCTGGCGTTTTCTTATCCATTTGACATGCAGGTTGATAATATTTTTATCAACGAACAGTATTCACTCGATACAATTGAAACTACTCTGCCCTTATCAAGGTCCAATATTAAAAAATTTTCAAACTTCACATCTCTAGAAGGCAAATTCAGCTTCGAGTACCCCTCGGTTTTTTCACTTAGCCAGCAGGAGTTTTCAGGCAGTGAGATACTATACCATATTGACTTCAAAAGTAAAAAGAACTCCATAAAAGGTTTCGTCCAGGTGTGGAACCTCCAGTATCCGCTTGAAGAATTTTTAGCCCAATCCAAGTCCACATCACAGTTAAATTTCAAGGATTTTGATTCAAAACCCGTTAACGTAAACGGCCTCTCAGGATACTTCTGGGATTATTCATTTATAAGCGGCAGCGGCAGTAATATTAAAGGGAATGAGGTTTTCCTCCAAAGAGATAAAGCAATGTACCGGATAAGTTATTTTGTGCCCCAGGAATTATGGACACAAGAACAGGAAGATACTTATAAAAAAATTGTTAATTCATTCAAAGTACTCAATAATACCGTATTTATATATCCCAAAACACTTATGGCAAGCATTGGTTTTAAGCTTACCGGTCATTAAACCTTTACAAGCGTTTTGGCCATCCTTACACAATTTCTCCCACTATTTTTAGCTTCGTATAACGCATCATCTGCTGCCCTTATGAGTTCATTTTCAGTAGATGCGGTTAGAGGAAAGCTGGACACCCCAAAGCTAACTGTAACACTGACACTAACCAGCTCATCCTTTATAATTGCTTTTGAAACTTTTTCCCTAAGCATATCAGCTTTTTCATATGCTTGCTTAAGGTTTGTCCTTGGAAGTAATAATATGAACTCCTCCCCTCCAAACCTTGCAAAGATATCGGTATTTCGTATACACTCTTTCAATAAGTTTACAATACTAATTAAAACCTTATCGCCGAACAGATGTCCATATGTATCATTAAACCTTTTAAAATGGTCTATGTCACAAATCAGAAGAGACAGGTCATATTTCCCTTCTGATGAGTATTTAAACTCTGTCTGGAGCCTGTCATGGAAATAATGCCTGTTATATACGCCTGTCAATCCGTCAGTAATAGCAAGTTCCTTCATTTGACGGTAAAGTTCGGCGTTCTCCATGGCAAAACCTACTTGCTGCCCTATAATACTAAGAATTCTGGCGTTGTTTTCAGTAAATGCATTTATAAATTTATGTTCTGCCAGTATCAGTCCTAACTTCCTTGACTTGGTACTTACAGGAGCGCATATAAACGATTTAACATCTCTTCCTCTTGCAAAGGTATATACATCAGGATCAACATTGTTTTCTACCAGCTCTTCTTCCTTTTGAATCACTTCATGTAAACAGTTGTTGTTTATGTTATCCATTAGTACAGCCAACTCGGCGCTGCTCACAACTGATGTAATACTGATCTTAAGTTTATTTTTATTTTCATCATATAAAAGCAGTGTAGAATGGCTTACTCCCATTACCCCAATAATAATATCATTAACATCCTTTAATAATTCCTTTATATCCAAAGTGGTATTGATTACCTGACTGACATGCTGAAGAGTATAATACTCTGCTACACTGCCCAATAACTCCCTGTTTCTTTTTTCAAACAGAACTTTTTCATTTTCCAGCACAATACATCTGTTGTTTTTTTCATTAAATTCGGAAGTTAACTTAAGGCACTTTTCCTGCAACTCGGCAATCTGCTTTTTATTTTTATCGGAATAATCAGCATAGAATTTGTAACACACAAAGGATAAAGGAAATATAATCAAAAGCCAGGTCAATTGATGCAGACCAAAAAGCATCACACCCATTGCAATCACGAAAGCTTCAGCAAGTCTGAATACCAGAAATAAATTCTCCCGTACCCTCTCATACTTCTTTAATACAATACATTTTATCTGGTTTAAGATACCGGCTCCTACAAGGAAGCCCGTACTTATAAAAAAGTGTTTTTGCATAAAATACCCACGATGTACAGACAAATTTATCGTAATAAAAAAGACTGAAACTATTAGAGCAAAATAAATTTTTGAGAATAAAATTTCAATGCTATGATTTTTATTCAATATTAAGTCCCTTCTTTCATATATACAAAAATGATAGAAATGCCAAGAACTTAATTTTTAGCGGCTCCAAAGTCACAATAATCTTTAATTTTGCATTCTCCACATCTGGGCTTTCTTGCATCGCAAACAGCTCTTCCATGATAAACCAACTGGTGACAGAACTTGCTCCAGTTTTCCTCAGGGATTATCTTCATCAAATCCATTTCTATTTTTGTCGGGTCATCATTTTTTGTGAACCCTATTCTATTTGTAAGTCTTTTAGCATGAGTGTCCACAACAATGCCGGGTATGCCGAAAATGTCTCCCAAAACAAGATTGGCTGTTTTTCTTCCCACACCCGGGAGCTTAAGGAGGCTTTCCATATTATTCGGAACTACTCCTTCGAA
>JAEZNF010000010.1 GCA_023441845.1 Bacillota bacterium
GCATCTTATAGTAGCATCCAAATCGGACAAGATTTCACGCGGACAGATTAATCCGAGGCTTCAGGAAATAGTTAAGGTGCTTGGAGTCAAAGAGGGGATTGCCGTAATACCGTTTTCATCCGAGACAAAGAATGGCAGGGATATCCTCCTGGAGCATATACAACGTATGACGGAGACCGTATAAGTATTCTAAAAAAGGGATATACCTTTAAGTTAAGGAATATCCCTTTTTTACTATATTATCTATACATTGGTCCGGTTATCTTTGCTTTTTATACGGCGGGCTGTTTGCGGCTTTTTCTTCATCTTGGATTTTTCTATGTTTATTGTTTTGCCTTTGACCTTATAGTTTTTCATGGACTGAAGCACTTCTAAAGAATACTCCCTAGGAACCTCGACAAAAGTGTATTTGTCAAATATATTTATAGCACCTATGAGCTTTCCGGGAATACCTGTTGAATTAACTATGCTCTCAATAATATGCCTTGGCTGTACTTTGTTGCTGCTTCCGATGTTGATGAAAAGCCTTACCATTTCTCCTTCATCTTCCGAAACTTCATCAATATCGGGAACCGAAACAGCTTGCTTGCCGCTTTGGTTGGAATACATTTTTAAAAGCGCTGCTGCAACATCGATGGATGTGATAAAGCTGTTTTCGCCGTTTTGTGAATTCAAATCCTCAATGGCCTTTTCAACATAAGTGATATACTTGGTCAACTGGCCTTCTATAATGGTATCCTTTAACGTTTCGAGCATGGATACCATCCTGTTTTCTTCTATATCTGTCAAAGTAGGCGGTTTTATCAGCGAAATTGAGGACTTGGTGTATTTTTGAATGTCTCTCAATTTGTATATTTCCCGTCCCGTAACAAATGTAAAAGCTTTGCCTGATTTTCCTGCCCGGCCTGTTCTACCTATTCTGTGAACGTAATACTCTTCATCGTCGGGTATATCATAGTTAAATACCGCTTCTACGTCATCCACATCAATTCCGCGTGCTGCGACGTCAGTTGCAACGCATATATCAAAGTGTCCTTTTCTGAATTTGGACATAACCTTGTCACGCTGTTCCTGCTTCATGTCCCCATGAAGTGCTTCGGAGGAATAGCCTCTTGATTGAAGGCTGGAGGCCAATTCGTCAACCCTCTTTTTGGTGTTGCAGAAAACAAGCGCCAGCTTTATATTGTTTGTATCAATAAGCCTTGAGAGTACTTCAAGCTTTGCAGACTCGCTCACCTCAAGATAATATTGCTCGATGCTCGGGACTGTAAGTTCTTTATGAGCTACTTTAATGTGAATGGGTTCCTTCTGGTATTTGGAGGTCAAATCCAGTATCTCTTTGGGCATTGTGGCAGAAAACAGGATAGTCTGCCTTTCCTCAGGAACCTTTTCAAGTATTACGTCTATATCCTCCCTGAATCCCATGTTTAACATTTCATCGGCTTCGTCAAGGATTATCATTTTTAAATTGGCAAGCTTAAGGGTGCGGCGTCTCATATGGTCCATAATACGGCCCGGTGTCCCGATAATTATCTGAGGACGCTTTTTAAGTGCCATTATCTGTCTGTCAATGGGCTGACCCCCATAAACAGGCAGTATCCTGATTTTACTTTTATATTTGGATACACTCTTCAATTCTTCGGATGATTGTATTGCCAGCTCCCTGGTAGGACAAAGCACCAGCACCTGAATGTCTTCCGAATTCGGATCGATCATTTCTATGGCAGGTATTCCGAAAGCGCATGTTTTACCAGTACCGGTTTGCGCCTGACCGATAACGTCACTTCCTTTAAGTATATGGGGAATTGACTGAGACTGAATGGAGGTAGCCTCTTCAAAGCCCATTTCGGCAATTGCCTTCTTTACTTCTTTTGAAAGGTCCAGATCTTTAAAAACCAAATTTTCCATTTAAAACTCCTTCGTTCTATATCTTTATTATTTTTTAAAATGCCATCTGTAATCAAGAAAATACTATTAGAGTATATAATAATTATTGGCAGTTTTATAATGATTATAATATATCATGTTAATAAAAGATACAAAACTTTTTTAAATGTAGATTCAATTTGACTGGAAGTACTGGCTTACTATAGTATCTGTCTTCTCCTTATCCATGACATAATAGAACAATGTTTTTTGCTCAATGGTACCTGGGAGTATAAACATATTGATGTTGCCAGGTTTTACTTTTGAAACATTCCGTAATAGTTCTAATGATTTACTTAGCGGTATGTTTGTCTCCATGCCGTTAATGGAGGTGCGGGCCAGTTCATCAAGCCTGATTATATACCGTGTGCTCAATTTCTGCTCAATTATAGCTTTAATTATGTCCTGCTGAGCCTCAACCCTTCTGAGATCGCTTCCGGCATAATAGTTTTTAATTAGACGACTCTTCATGTTGAGCTTCCTGAAACGCATAAAATCAACTACCTGTTTCCCGCTTAAAACCTGTTTTCCCTTGTATAAATGTATGTTTAAATTCTGACTGGGATCGTCATAATGCATATCATTGGGTATGTCAAACTCAATTCCGTCAAGTAGGTCTATCATCTTCTCGACACATGCAGTATCAACATAAATATGGTATTTAATATTTGCATTAATAAGGCTGCTTACTGTATTGACAGCCATAGCGGCGCCATACTTGGCACATACCATGCCTATTTTCTCATCACTTCCGTTTATGCTGACACGGGTGTCCCTGGGAATTGACAATAAGCTTATTTGCTCATTTACAGGGTTATAATTTGCCAGAATCATGACATCGGTATGCTTATTAATGTCATAACCGAAAATCAGGACGTTAAATGGTGAAATGCTTTCAACAGGAGTCTTTGTGGATCCTACATTAAACACATTCCCTATATAGCTTCTGTTAAATATAGACAATACAAGTATAAGACATATTACAACAACTGCCGTTAGGGGTTTTAATATGCTTTTTAACCTGTATGCCCTGGCATAGAGTTTATACTTATCATTTCCGGCACTATATTTATTTCTATCAATAGTATTTAGAACTCTTTCATCTATACTTCCGTCACAAGCATGCTCTTCTCTCAAAAAGTTTCCGGTGAGCAAAAGCGTACGATATGCCTTTTGACATTCTTCACAATTATCAATATGCTCTTTTACTTCCTTTTCAGCTTGAAGAGACAATGAGCCCTCCACATACTGGGATAAGCTTTCAATAATATAATAACAGTCCATAGCGACACTCCTTAAGGTCTTAAATTTACATTAACGATTATGTGCATCTTAAATATCTTAATAGGGAAAAGTCTGTGAACTCGTTGAATCGTCAAGATTCCCGGAGTTTCCTTTTAATGAGGTGATTTGAGAACGCATTACCAGTGCTTTTTTTGCCCTCATCACTTTGACTTTTGCATTTTCCGGAGACATTTTAAGAATTTCACCGATTTCCTTGTATGAAAAGCCTTGAACATATTTCAGTACCAGTGCGGTTCTTTGATCGAGCTTAAGGCTATCCAGCATCTGAAGGATTTCTATTTTTGTTTCGGTATTTTCGAAAATAGCTTCGGGATTTTCAATGTTTGAAGCTGCTGGCATATTAAGAACATCCGTATATTTTTTGGAATCCCTGTGTTTCTTCTTGCTGTATTCACTTTTAAACACGTTCACCGCAATTTTAAAAATCCATGTTGAAAAACACCATTTACTATTGTACTGGTATAAGTTGTTGTAAACCCTTATAAAAACCTCCTGAGTCATGTCTTCCGCATCTTCCTTTGAAAAGCTCATTTTTAAAAGAAAGCTGTAGATACGGTTTCTATAAAGGGACATAAGTATTTCAAAAGAGCCAATATCTCCTTTAAGTATGCTTGAAACTATAGCGCTTTCATTTTGCAAGCTGCTCTCACCACCTTAGTTTTTTACGTTATCATGATAACACATAACTTATACTGGTTAACTTTTTATTTGGTAACACCGGAATGAAAAATATTTTTGGAAAAGGTTAAAAATGGATTGGTGGAAAATTTGAAACAATACATGGATAAGCACAGCCGGAAGGTATACTCCTGTTTTTTAGCGTCCTACCGGGGTAAATAAAACGGGGAATGCTTCAAATATGGGAGTGGGATAGGATTTTATTCTTTTGCCGGCTTTTCAAATGATGTTTCGGTTTTTCCCTCTCTTACGCCTAAAGTCCTTGATAAGCTTATAATAGTTGCTATAAGGCATGATAATGCCGCGAATATCAGTACAATCCGAAAGCCCGTGAGAAAGCTGGCAGGATTAAAGGCTCCCGGTTTATCTGATAAACTGTTTATATTCATTTTTGTGGAATATGAAAATAACAACACCGATAAGGTTGTACCTGAAACCATGCCTAGATTCCTGAAAAGCGCGTTGATGCCGCCGGCTATCCCCAGATGCTCTTTTGGCACCGAACCCATTATACTGCTGTTGTTGGGAGATTGAAAAATTGCAACTCCTACCCCCAGAAGTGCCATAAGTATTACAAATTCCAGACTTGAGGCAGAAGTGCCGATTGTGGATAATCTGAATAAAACGGCAGTATTTATAGCCAGGCCTGTAACTGTTAACGGCTTATAGCCGATTTTATCCGAAAGGAAACCTGTTATGGGTGACAAAATTGCAGTAGTTAAAGGATATGCCGATATGAGGAACCCTGCGGTAAGTGGATCGTGTTTTAAAAATAGCTGTAAATAGAAGGGTATAAAAAGTATAGTTGCGCTAAGAGAGACAAATGACAGGAAAGCAGAGCCCAGGCCCAATGAAAAGACTCTTATTTTAAACAAATTCAAATTTATTAAAGGGTTCTCATTTGTGTGTTCATATTTAATAAAGAAAAACAATACAACCGCTGACACTAAAAACATCACTGCAAACACTCCGGCCGATATGTTCCCTTCCTGAAGAAAAAGCAGCCCCAAAAAAAGAAGCAATAAAAATGCTACAAACATTACAGAAC
>JAEZNF010000052.1 GCA_023441845.1 Bacillota bacterium
TTTCCGCTCTGTGTAGTAAGATTGATTCATTGTATTCAGGTGAGAGTACATTATACAAGCTTAAAGAAGTATACTATCTGGTACTTACAAAAAACAGTTTTAATACACCTGATATCAGAAGGCTCGAAGTCATATTAAGCGAGTATGGCAGAAGAGTTTCCAATGTAGGCTTTTATGAAGGTTATTTGAATGAATACGGAACAAAAATTATGGAATATAACGCTTTAGAAATAATACGCTGCTATTTCTAGAAGTGTTCCTGACTCGTATTAATATTCTTCATGTTCTTTGCATGTCATGATGTTATGCTATCTTCTTTTATTCTGCCAGTATTCTGTTTTAGAACTTAATTATCAGAACTATTCCGACTTGAATATTTTTCATTGACGACAGGGTAAAATTTACCTTATAACTCTTATCCTTTACTTTTACCTGTATATAAATTAATATATTATTGTCCTTTATAAAGATAAACAACTTTAAACCTTAAAATAATCAGGGCGAAAAATAGCCATGCCTTAACACTTTTTGAGCACTGGATAAATTCAATTATAAAGTTGCTTATCTATTGGATGGTCAACCTTTAGAAATAAATAAAAATATGCTTAAGGATAGGACAATATCTATGATATTAAATAAGTTTGATCAGTTTCTACAGCACAGGCAGAGTCTTATAGATCAGTATGTGAAAGGTGATATGACCAAGGATGAGTTTATAGAGGCTAACTACACTTATATTAACTCGTCGGACATGCAGCCTTTTAAAAAAGTTGACAATGAAAAAAAGGCTATTTTTAATTATCAGTACTACAATGTTATTGCAAAGTATTACCAGAAACGAGCCCACGATCACTATTCAAGGCATGAGGCCAGGCAGGAATTCATTGAACTTGCCGATCATTTTTATTATAAGAAAGATCAGGTAACCGAAAAACTTTTGAAATTACTTGATTTCAAAGGAGTAGAGGCCTATTTTGTCAGGGTAAAATCACCCAATCTCAAAAAGAAATTATTTGAAATTGTCTTAAAGGACTTTGATAATCTTATACTACATTCAAAAAATGAAGTTATTTTAAATATGCTGATACGTGAAAATGTCTTCTCCAACGAGGTCAGAGAATCACTGGTTGACAATTACATAAATCAGAAATATTAGCCATAGCATTTTACCGATTTATTTCCATTAACACCAGTGTTATATCATCCTTGACAGGCCGATTACCGATAAACCTTAAAACATCTTCTTCAAGGTAGTCTGCTATTTCACTGCAGGATTTGCCGGCCAGACCCGAAAGCACTTTTTTCAGCCTCTCGTGTGTATATTGCTCTTTTTTGTCATTCTCCGCCTCAATTAACCCATCAGTGCAAATTACAATATTATCACCTTTTTGCAGCTTGATAGTCCGGTCTTCATATTCAACTTCTATTATTTCTGCAATTTTACATATGGGAAAACCTCTGATTTCAATCTCAACAGTATTATCATTCCTTAAAATGAGCGGTATTACATTAAGGCCTGCCGAGGAATATGTCAATTCCATTTTATTTATGTCTAATATGGCATAAAAGAAGACTATGTATACTTCATCCTTGAAATTCGCCTTATTAAAAGTGTCAAATATGTTTTTCAGCACCTGCGAAGGTGCATTTATTTTTTGCTTGCCTCCATTTTGTTCTTCACTTACGGCATGAATACTCTGATTCAAAAAAACCGTCAGCATGGCTGCCGATACTCCATGTCCCGACACGTCACCAATACACAGCGCTATATTATCATGGTTAATTCTAAATATGTTGTAGTAATCACCACCTAATTTTTCCGCAGCTAAGTATTTCGAACAAAACGAAACCCCATCAAGTTCAGGAAGCACCGATGGAAGCATTGACTTTTGTATATCCCTCGCATACTCAAGATCATCAAGTAATCTTTGGTTGCTACTGATTAATTGACAAGTTCTCTCTTCCACAATCCTGTCCAGATTGTCGGCATGACTCTTTATTTCATCTCTGGCAATAGCCAGTTCACGGTATGGTATTTGCACACAATTAACAACCCTGACTTTAAAAAGCAAAAAGAATGCAATAATTCTATAAAAATGACCCAGATTATTATTAATATCATATAGACCGACATACTGTGTAAAAGATATTTCGCTGAAAATAGCGAGTATAAAAGACACAATTAATATATTTACCATGATGTTTCTTTCCTTAACATACTCAATAGTATATTTTACTAATGTTATGCCTATTATAACAATAACAAATATCTCCAATTTAATCTTTATTTCGGTTAATCCCTTTCCTTCAATGTACATAGCTGGTAATGAATTAGGATAATACGTTATTATTACAAACAAAAATATTATGATAAATATTGCCGGAATAAATAATTGAATTCTCTTAAGTTTTGATTTTTTATCCAGTGGAATAAAACTGGCTATTAAATAACCCACGCTTTGTATTATGGCCATAAATATCCAAAAGAGTATAGCTCTGTTTGAGCC
>JAEZNF010000237.1 GCA_023441845.1 Bacillota bacterium
GCCCCTTGTATATGTCATGGTCTCCTTTTCTTTGCGACTCGTGATATTTCGCTCTTCCTTCCGTCGAAATCACATCTGCCACCTTATACAGCAGTTCTTCATCAAAAGTGGCCGCCATACCTATAGCTTGCGGGAACATAGTTGCAGTACCGGCTCTGGCAACTCCATGAAGAGCCTCATTCCACCAATTATATGAAGGAATACCCAGACGTGGTATAGCAGGAGAACTGTGCAGCATCTGGGTTACTTTTTCTTCGAGTGTCATTCTGGACACCAAATCCTTTGCCCTTTCTTCAAAACTGAGTTTTGGATTTTTATAATTCGGTAATTCTTGCATAATACCCCTCCATCACCATTATTTTTATATATCTAATTATAAATTTATTGTAAAAGTGTATCTCTCTGTTATTTCCCCGAATCCAGATTTCTCTATACAATTATACACAAAACAGAGCCAAATCACAATCCCCACGAATGCTTCCAATGCCTGAGCCATCATATTTGCTTCGTCCGCATGGTTACGATCATATATGGAAGATCTACAGTCCTGCATCCTTACCGTCAGGAAAGTATCTAATTTGTTATCGCTTAGTGTACATAATACATAATTACCATTTTCATTGCTTTTATCACTGTAAAAATTACCCATTTGTACATTTTTGATAAAAAAAGGCTCGGGGTCGTCGTCGATAGACCCTTTCGCCTTTAGCCGGATTTCTCTTCAAGAAATGACCACTAATCATGACCACCCGTAAAACGGGTGGTTTGCTCTAGCCCTATAAGGGCATGTTACTGGCAAAGTCTTAAGACTCATTGAAGGTTCTGCCAACCGCATTCTTTTACAAACGACCCCTAAAGGGGTTATTTTTTCTTGCTTTTGTTTACTGGCTCACCCGTAAACGGGTCCATATATTAAATATTCTTTCAGACTTATCTGATCTGATACTATATCTTCCTGTAATTGATTTTTTATGTATTGCTCTATTGCCTTTTTATTTTACACTAAATATTTTGGAACCACGGGCATAACCCGTGGTATTCGTTTCACAATAAAGGAACTGGCTATATCGCCAGTCCCTTTAGTTTACAATACAAATTGTCCGGATTTACTATACTGCTTTTAATATCATAAAACATATAGATTATTGTGCTGTAACCACTCCGGCAACTGTAACCTTACCGCTGATATCGGTGTTTTCAACCTTTATGGTTGATAAGTCGCTATCAGCTAAATCTATATTGCTAATCTTGATATTATATGTATCAAGTGCAATATTTTCTTTTATTTTTAAGCTTACTTTAGCAAATATACCATCGTTTTTTATAGGGTAGCTCATTTGTGTAGCATCATTGAATACTATCTTTATATCTCCCTTCCGTGCTAAATATGAATCAAAGTTCATATTAGGATTCGGCACTATACTACCAGCTTCCACCTTTATTACCTCAAAGGCATTAGAATCGAATAACACATCGAAATTACAGTTGTTAACTCCACTAGCAGTCACGTTTTTAAAGCTTATAGGCACAATCACAGTCTCACCTCTAACTCCTGCTACATTTCCGACATTTATGCCGAACCCTTTCGATTGAACAACATCTATTGATCCTTTATTGAAAACTGTACTTATTGTTGAAAGATCTATATCTGCAAACGAAGCATGGTCTTTCAACAACTTGACTTCATAATGACCTGCTTGAGCACCGTCTTTCACCTTTAAGTTAATAGTCGCAAACAGACCGTCACTCTTAATTGGATATATTACCAATTTTGAATCCACATAAGCAAACCATGCAAACCATATTTCACCTTTTCTGTCGATATTAACCATGACACCATCATCTGATTCCGGTACAATATCTCCAACCTTAACGCTTTCCACTTCAAAAATATTGGTATCATAGGATAACCTGAAGTCACAGTTGTTTATGCCGAGAGACGGAACACCCTTAAAACTCACAGGAATTGAAACCTTCTGACCTGCAGCAGCTTCTGCTGAGCCTATAACCACGCTCATTTTTTCTACTTGCTGCGAAGGAGTAGGTGTTGGTGTCAGTGTAGGTGTTGCTGTATATGCCGCAACTTTTACACTTCCTGTATTGAATTTAACATTTATATTATTAAGATCTACATCGGTAAATGAACCTTTTCTGTTTAACATAATGGGGTATTCACCGGTAAATGCAGTTGTCTTTATCTTAAATATTACTTTTGCAAATTCTCCTCTGTCTGTTATAGGATATACTTCCGGCTTATTATCAGTGTACATCAGCATCACTTTTCCGATATTTCCAACATTATATGAAAAGTTTCCTGCTGCTTCCGCATTGCCTTTTCCTGCACTTTCTACAATACTTCCGGCTTTCACATCCACCGCCTCAAGTACTCTGGAATCATATGATATGATAAAGTCGCAGTTATCAACACCTTTTTCCGGCACTTCCTCAAAGCTTATAGGTATAGTTACTATCTCTCCTGCATACCCTTTAGCTGAACCTATCACAACGTTCATATCCTGAATAACAGGTTTTGTAGGTGTTGCAGTTGGATTCGGATTTTTTATAACCGTAATTACACCAGTAATAATCTCTGCACTTAAAATATTGAGATCATAATCAGCAAACTCTACTTGGCTGAAGTTTAACAGGCAATCCCCGGAATCTGCTTCATCTTTTATTGTAAAGTTTAAATCGGCAAATATTCCGTCCTCGGTTATCTGATTCTTACCCTGAGTTTCATCGTTAAATAAAATTTTTATAAACCCATTCGCGCTATTAACATCAAAGTCACTCGAATTCTTTATTATTGAACCTGCAACCACACTATTAACTTTTAATTTCGTTGAATCAAAAGACACTCTGAATTCGCAGTTATTCAAACCTACTTCGGGAACACCTATAAAACTTATCGGAACTTTAACAGTTTGACCGGCCTTTCCTTGTACAGATCCAACCTTAACTATTATGTCTTGTGCCTTTGTAGGTGTTGGAGTATTTACCTTTGTAGGCGTTGGAGTATTTACCTTACTTGACACTATGGAAATGATACTTGATATAGCCGTAGCTCTTATCTCATTCAGGTCTATATCTCCAAATGAAATGGATTTAATACTGAGTGAAAACTTCCCAAGTGCCGCATTAGCTTTAATTCTAAATTTTACATTTGCAAATAATCCGTCTGAAGTAATCTGATCTGAAAATCCGGAATTATCAACATATATAAAATGGATACTGCTTGATTCTATTATATTTGACGAAAAATTAGAGGCTGCATTTTTCACTATAGCCCCTGGAGTTACTTCAACTGCTTCAAGCACATTACTGTCAAACTTCAATCTGAAATCACAGTTATTTATGCTTTGTGAGCCTACACCTTTAAAACTTACAGGCACATTTATAATCTCTCCTCTCGTGCCTTCAACCGAACCAACAATAATACTTACTGAACCATTACTTGCTGAATATGCATTGGTAAAAAAACAACAAAAAACATACAGCGTCGTTAACATTAGTGCTAATATTCTCTTTCTAGTCATTAGATAAACCCCCTTTTATACTTTCCAAATCTAAACTCAAGTAATAATTTTAGAAACTAAACTAGTTCCCTCTCTAGCTAACCCCTTTAAAGAAATATTAAATCTCTTTCTATAGACAGCCATCTTATTATTATCTCTCTATATTTCAATTATCAGCCATCCTTAATATTATTAACTATGAGATTTAATTTTTTAGTCGTAGTAAACCTCCTCTCCTAATCTTCATAAAGCTTAAAAATCAAGCATATATTGCGTTGATAGTTTAACACCATAAAACATATAAGACACGACAAAAACATCATTACAGCTTACGCTGTTCGAGCAAATATTAGAAATAATATAGAAATGAATAAAGCTGTTTATGAACATCAGAAAATTATAGGTTGATACAAAGATATAAAGGTGTAAATAAATTTATTGTGTATTGAGAATAATCAGCAAATGAATATCAATTAGATAAATCCGTTATTTACTTATCAAAGTCCCTCAATGCTATATAGTACTTCTTAAATACCTTAACTGTAAAAACCGCAAACCCGTCATATCAGTGAATTACAGACATTCCTTTCTGATAGGATAATCTTACCGACTGTCATATTTTAAGCCACTATAAATATCTGAGAAGGCTTTATAAGTATACTTATATTATATTTAATGTTTTATTATGAATCAACAAAAAAAATAATAAAATTTTGGTTCATCAACGAATTTTGTGAAGTGTACTTATGAGGCAAGTCAAGCAAAACTTTAAATGTAATTTTTGCCAGATTGATTTGCTGTACGCCTTGAATTTAGTGATATGCAAGGATTTTAA
>JAEZNF010000240.1 GCA_023441845.1 Bacillota bacterium
TGCAATAAAATAAGCGGGGTGTCGGGGTGTATTGTATGTGTATGTATATGTAATTATTACATGGAACTGTGATTTTTCAACTGTGAATTATCAATAAGATGAAATAAAGTAGTTTATATGAACCCTGTATTATGTATTATGGAATTTTATCTTCTACCATATGGCAGATAAAAGCCGTTAAAAAGGAACTTGAGGAAGTG
This sequence comes from Bacillota bacterium, assembly GCA_023441845.1. Taxonomy (GTDB): domain Bacteria; phylum Bacillota; class Clostridia; order Acetivibrionales; family DSM-2933; genus JAEZNF01. Next base: position 201 of record JAEZNF010000240.1, read on the forward strand.
GAAACACAGATAAAAGCCATTTTGCCGCAATTTAGCTATAAATTACAGACCATGAAAAGAAATCACTTCATTACGGAAGCCGCTTTAATTGCTCAGGTTGGAGATATCAACCGTTTCAGTAGTTCCGACAACTTAGCAAAATATTCGGGTATATCTGTGGTCTCGTACTCTTCCGGCAGAACTGACAAGCAGCTTGCAAATGTTCTTGGCGACAGGACTTTACATCTCATATTTTACGACCTCGCCGTAAGGTTTCAAACAATGCAGGATCAAGCGGAAAACAGGTAAATCACATATTTTACGACTATTACCGCAAGAAAATGAGTGAGGGAAAAACGCACAAACAGGCATTAAAGTCAGTCATGAGGCGGTTAGTAAATATAGTGTTTGGGATGATGAAGCATAAAACGGAATACATAAACCCGCTGCAAAAATGCTTCCCCTTTTTCATAGGCAACTGTGAAAACGTCCTGGATTAGATCCTCAGTAGACCTATAACCCCCGGTATCTCTGAGACAAAACTGTAATTTTGGGTAAAACGAAAGGCCACATCAGTCAAAAAGGGACACTGTGTGACCTTCTTGTACCTTGTAAAAATACACAAACAACAAGGCTTTTAAATTACTTGAGTAATAATCGCTTGATCTTTATATTGGATTTGCTAACTCAAACTCTGCAAGCCATCTGTGGTACTCACCGTTATTCAGCATTAAATCATAGAAGAATGTTGGGATGCATTTTACGATCCTTACTCTTGTACCAACTTCAACTGGCGGAGGATTGCCATGTCCGATTGTGTTTAACACAGTTGCAAAGCTGCCCGGAGTTAAAAAAGAATTTTCTGGTCTTAGTTCAAACCAGGCAAACCAACGATGAATCATACCATCTGGTAATTGGACGGCGCATAGATTTCCAAACCAAGGTTTAACTATTTTAACAGGAGTACCTGGGTGAATTTCAGGTGGATGACTTACAATTGATATCGCATTTGCTCCAGGAAGAAACTGAGGAGAAGGCATATAATTATTCATCGAAATTTTCAAACGCCTTTACTTTATGTTCACTATTCAATATATGATATAGATTGATTAAGAGTTCCCTTCCTTGAGCATGACCATATTACGAATCGGACCCGCTGCCTTGCCGAACTTCTGCCAGTCCGCCAGAAACTCAACATAAAGAGAACTCCCTTCCTGAAAACTGATAGCGTAAGGGTATTGGTATGCAGTCCCAGGTTAGCAAAATTATTACGCGCACTTATTTCACTATTTTGTATATCAAGATTTGCCCTACTTTGTGCTTGCTTTGGTGTCATACCTTGATCGCGATATTGTTTGTATAGATTGTATTTTGCTCACAAACATATCCACTCGGATCAATGCAGTTAACTGGATTATTACCCACGTACGCATACAGGTTCAACCCGTCGCCCCGGTATGTATCTTCCTGTGTAAACCTTCCCGCCGGGTTATAGAATCTGGCTCTAAGATAATACAGGTTTGTATTGTTTTCGGGCTTTTTCAGTAAAGTTGTAAGGTTATATATGGTTAATGGCGGGTAAGAAGTTTTTAATATTTACAAGCATAGTTTAATATTTCATCAAGTAGCTCTTCTTGCAAACCCATAGTTATCCAATCAATTGAATAATTGTTAATATCACCTTCGGACATAAATCCTGATTCAGTTTCTTTCCATAAAGAAAATTTATCATTGTCATTCAAAGAATCCAATAGTTTATTTATTAGATGTTGCATTGTTTGAACATATTCAGAACCAATGCTATCATGAGCTTTTAGTTCATCGACAAATGTTTCCCATAAATTTTTCGAATCGGATACTTTAATAGAAGTTGCTGATTCAGCAATATGTTCCAGTGCTTGATATAAGTACATTTAATTACGTCCTTTATAAATTATTTCTTTCATTATAACCAAAGAAGAAATTAAAATAAACTGTTTATTTTAATAATGAGGAAACTTTGCACTTCTGGCCTCCTGATATTCTCTGCTGGTTTTCAGCACAAAAAAGCAGCCGGATTTCGTGTGCTATAACCAACATATGTGTATGCAACCTGAATAAGGGGTCGGTTCACCTGTAGTCCTTAACCGCTATATGTATACAGAATTTTTTGGCGTAGGTTCTATTGTACCTCTACCTCTGTACCTTAAATAATAAATAAAAATGAGGTTTGAAGAAATGTTTTATACAATTAGTGAATAAGTTTCCATCTAATTTTCCTTAGTACGCTCGCAAAAAAGCCCGAAAAATCGGGCTTTTCGGGCTTGACATCTTTTTCGTCAAGCATAGTTGTCAATACTTTACAAAATAGATGACATGAAAATTCAGTTTTTCTATCCTTGAAGATATCTGCGTACCCACATTCGTTACTCATCAGTCACAGCTACACATTCATCTGAATATCCATGCCTGTTTGGGATGATGTGCATGACGTTCATTCTCATTGATAACAGTAAGATTTGCTTTACTCATATTATTTTATCTTACATAATAAAGCTTTACAGATGAAGAATCATTAATATACTGGTTAAGAATAGCCAAATCATTTACATCAATAGAACCGTCACGGTTGATATCAGCAGAGAGGGTGCGATATTTTGTGCTGATATTTGTTGCTTCATCAGATCCCATTATAATATTATGTATTGCAGTTAAATCATCTGAATTCACATAAGAGTCACCGTTTACGTCACCCACCATGATTGGTCTTTCAACCCATGAGAAAGAATATGTTGAACCGTCAAGCGTAATTGAACCATTGCTGTTAACAATGCCATTTTTTACCCAGCTTATATTACAATTACCATTTGAATTGCAATCTGCGTAAGTAAATGTGTTGCCGTTTACAGATGTAACAAATACACTGTGACTTACAATTCTGTATGATACACGGAGATGATCGCCGACTCTTGGTTCGTATTGGGTTAAATTTGAGAGCTGAAGATACTTTGTAGCATTAAAATAGTCATACTGGAGCTTCTTTGCAAAGCCTGCACACTGATAATATGGTTCTTCAGCGGATATATCGAATGTATTATTGTAACCATCAAAGAATGTATTATTGATGGTCATGTATTTACAATACGGTGCTGTAAGTCTATCGTTAGCATGATTGCATGGAGTCTCTGTGGTTGCATTTGTATCATTTAAATAATACATTGCGTTATTCCAGTATTTTGTTGATGGGAATTTCATTGATTCCATGCGTGTAAAATCCGATGCATAATAGGGATTAACAGCCATTTTCTGGTCTAAACTGGTATAAAGTTTTGCTTCAAGAAGAGCAAGGTCTGCAGAGTTATATAATCCGTCATAATTGAGATCGGCAGATTTCGTCTTTCGTGTTGTATTCAGAATTGTGGTTGTGCCGTTAATGTATGATTTATAGTCGGCAATGTCTTTTGAATCAATTTCGCCGTCATCATTTACATCGCCCATAATATATACTTCTACACTATCAAATGCGCTCTTTATAATATTATCGTAATTTGTCTTTGTTGTTCCTGTAAATACATCCGTTGATGCAAGAACAGCTTTTCTACAATCAGAGAATGTTGCTTCTTTTGTGTCAGCTGTCATATCCTTCAGCTTATCCATCGAACGATACCAGATAACCTTAAGATCCTCTGCAGGAATTCCATAATATCCCATAAGATATGCGGCTCTTGATATTACCGTAGAACCAAGGATTGAATATTTACGATCACCGGAAGTTGAATTCATCAGTGTTGGAAGTGCGTTTCTTAAGTTTATATAATCCGTATAGAAATTATTAGTGTAATAGCCGCCTGATAAATTCGGAGTTATTGTTGAATTAGGCGACATAATATCTCTCAAGCTGTATATTTTATTGTTGGTGTTAATGTTTTCAATATAATGATTTGTTCCGATTTTCCATTCACGTGTGCCGTCGTTAAGCTCGCCCATTATATCACTGTATGCTTCCATAAGACATGATGTTTCACCCTTAACGGTGCTGTCCCAGCCAAGTTTCAACCCTGTAACAAGATGAGTGTATTCGTGCGTTACTACGTCAATATCCGTTCCCCAGTTCTGAGTGTAAGTCCCGTCGCCGATTCCGAATACGAGTCCATAATTAGATGCACCGGCTCCATTAACGCCGCCGGTTCTCATACTTGTTGAAAGTACAATACTTATCGGTTCGTTGCTTCCGTAAAAGTCCCATCCGAGACCGTTATAAAAATCCCATGCTTTACTCACGTTGTATAGAAGAGCGTTATTCTCATTATAATAATTTGTTGAATCAGTGCTCTCAATATTTGACATGCTTGTACCACAAATAATATTTCGATTCATATCATAAAAATATGTTTTTCCGTCTTTCTGTGCCAGATTTACGCTGAATACATAATTTCCGAGTATATCACTTGATGCCTTGTAAAGTATCGGATTACGTACGACAAGAACATCGTTGCAAGGTGTATACTCTGTTACGGCATTTGCTGTGAATAAGGTTGCCTGCAATGAGATCAAGGTTATTGCAGCAGCAACAGCTCTTTTTAAATTTCTTTTCATTTAAACACTCCTTCGAATTAGTTTTTTGTTATATAAATAAATTATATATTAGGGGAATTATACCATTATGCAAGAGATTCGGCAAGTCAAAAATTGCTGTTAATTATCTGTTTTTGCTAAATTTTGGTTCATCAACGAATTTTGTGAAGTGTACTTATGAGGCAAGTCAAGCAAAACTTTAAATGTAATTTTTGCCAGATTGATTTGCTGTACGCCTTGAATTTAGTGATATGCAAGGATTTTAA
>JAEZNF010000292.1 GCA_023441845.1 Bacillota bacterium
GAATTATTCATTATTATACCAATTATATAATTCTAATACAACACGTATGCTTCTCAAAAATCGAAAGATTAAATATTTCCAGATGAATTATAATAAATAGATGCGGGAAAGATATATTTAAAGAAGATGTGAAAAGGAGTTGTAACTATGAGTAGAACACCCTTAGACAGAGTAGCATTAGTAGTTGTGATAATTGGAGCCTTAAACTGGTTGCTTGTTGGATTATTCCGGTATGACCTGGTAGCTGCATTATTTAATACATCATCGTCAATAACAAGCAGAATAATATATACCATTGTCGGCCTTGCCGGGTTATACTGCGTAAGCCTGCTATTCAGGGAAAGCGCTCCTATAAAGAACGAAAGCTGATTACTGCACAGGCAGTTATCAAACTCACAATATTTGAAGAATAACTGGTTAAAGAATCTACCTGATTACTCTTCAAGAAATAGCATTAATTAAAATAGCGCCCTTAAAGCAGGCGCTATTTTAATTATATAAACTCTTTTTAGATTGTTCTTTAATATCAACACTCAATTTGTTGCCGGCCGATCCCCTTACTGCATCTAACCCAAGGAAACAAAGTATGGCTCCTTGACAAAAATTCCAGAATACAAAATTAATTTTTGCAAAAATTAATTTAATGTAATACTCTTTTTAAGTCAAAAAAACTGGAGGGCTTTCTATGTCCGGATTTAAACTATTTAATGGCACAAAAGGGATGTTTAAAGCAATGAAATATGAAATCTCAAAAGAGCCCGGAATTGAAACAGATTTAAAGCATCTTAACGCTAAAGATGAGAAGGGTATCGACGATGCCATGATAAATAAGATAATTGAACTGTCGGAAAAATAGCAGTCATCATTTATCCGGGTCTTTGGAACGCACCCTAAGCAAAGACTTATATAAAACGCAGGCCGGGTCTATAGTGCTCCTTATAAATTTGAGAACCGCAATAGACCCGGCCGCCGTGTTTATAATACGAACTATTAATTATTGCAAAAATACGCCCTGCGAATTTATCGGAATCTTAGTGTTTGGTTATAATCCTATTCCTCATCCTCTTCCTCAGGCATATCCCAGTTATGGAAAACATTCTGCACATCATCCATGTCCTCAAGGTACTCAATCAATTTATCCATAAGTTCAATCTGCTTGGCATCGGTAAGCTTTGTTGTCGTAACCGGCACCAGTTCAACATCTGCTTCTAAGAACTCATATCCCTTACTCTCTAGGTTTGTCCTTACACCTGAAAAATCATCAGGACCGGTAGTTATTTCATAATACTCGTCTTCAACCTTGAAGTCTTCAGCGCCTGCATCAATAGCCTCCATCATAATGTCATCTTCATTTATCCTGTCCGATTTTTCAACCAAAATAATACCCTTTTTATTGAACATAAAGGATACGCAGCCTGTAGTACCGAGATTCCCGCCGAATTTGTCAAAGTAATGTCTTACATCACCGGCAGTCCTGTTTTTATTGTCAGTCGTTGCCTCAACAATAACTGCAACACCACCCGGTCCATAGCCCTCATATGTTATTTCTTCATAGTCGGCGCCGCCCTGCTCACCCGAAGCCTTTTTTATACATCTCATTATATTATCGTTCGGCATGTTTGCAGCCTTTGCTTTTGCTATTGCATCCTTAAGTTTTGAATTAGACTCCGGGTCCGGGCCGCCTTGTTTAACAATAATAGCTATTTCCCTTCCGAGCTTGGTAAAAATTTTACCCTTCTGAGAATCTGTTTTTTCTTTTTTACGTTTAATATTCGCCCATTTAGAATGTCCTGACATATAAATCCTCCTTAATCAAATACAACTATCATTATTCAAAAAGCAGAATCCGCTTTATCATATACCTTCCATTTAACAAATTCCGCTCAAAAATCCAAACTGCAATTTATATTGATAAACTTTATGAAATTCTACACGGTATAAATTATAATATTAAAAACAAAATTAATAAAGAATTTTTTATTTAATTTTGCTTCCAGTTTACTTTTTATATTATATTTTCTTTATTTTTGAAATAAATAATAAAAATGTATTTACAATAGCAGTAAATTTATGTAGAATGTTTATGGTATTTTGTGGATTTTTATAATAACAGAGGTGTATATGTATATGCATAGAAAGTTAACTATAAATAACATTAGGAACCTTATTCTCCTGATTTCCGCAGCATTTATAATCTTATTCAACTTAAGTGTTCTTTACTTTATTAAAAATTATTCGATTCTTTATAAAGACATGGATTATAGAACGCGGCAACCTATTTTAGGGGTAATTACGGCCATTTTAGTATCCATTTTAGTATCCATTTTAACAATCTTATTAATTATATTAAGTTATAAAAAAATGAAGCAAAAGGAAATTATAATAGCAAAGCAAAAAGAGGAAATCGAAAATCAAAAAAAAATAATAGAAACCGTTTCAATGCTCTACAATAATATCCTGGAAGATGACAAACTTAAAACAGAATTTTTCTCATCAATATCTCATGAGTTAAAAACCCCCATAACCGTCATCCTCGGAGCAATTCAGCTGATAGATCAAAACAAGCCGCCACACATTGATGAGAAGAGAAAATCATCAAAACATTTTACAGCTATAAGGCATAATTGTTATAGACTCCTCCGCCTTATTAACAACATTCTCGACATCACGAGAATTGATTCGGGCTATATTAAAGTATCGCTTGTAAACTGCAATATTGTATACCTGGTCGAAGAAATAACCCAGTCTGTAGCCCCATATGCCAAAAATAAAGGAATTTCGCTTGAATTTGATACTGAAAGCGAGGAAATATATACGGCAGTTGATATTGACAAAATAGAACGAATAATCCTCAATCTGCTTTCGAACGCAATAAAATTTACACCTGCAGGAGGCCTTATAACTGTTAAAGTAGGAAAATCGGGAGATAATGTTACAATTTCGGTTAAAGATACCGGTCCTGGAATACCTAAGAATATGCAGACAATTATCTTTGACAGGTTCAATCAGGTTAACAGTTCTCTTACCAGAGAATTTGAGGGAAGCGGAATCGGCCTGTCTCTTGTAAAGTCTTTTGTTTCTCTTCACAAAGGAAGTGTTGAGCTGATAAGCGAAGAAACTAAAGGGAGCGAGTTTATTATTGAACTGCCAATTTTCTTATGTGAGAATGACAAACTGGACAGTATATACATTAAAAACTGCCAAAATAAAATAATTGAGGCTATTAACATTGAATTTTCAGATATTTATTCAGTTTGCTGTTAAGTTAATTAATTATTCATATTAAAGCAACAAGGACACAGGCCTTTACGGCTGTTAAGCCATTCTTGTCTATTATATCCATCAGCTCTTCGTTATGTGTCCCCGGCTGAAGCCATATGTTTTTTATTCCCAATTCAGCAGCCTCTTTTATTACCGGAATTCCGCGCTTGGGCGAAACTACCATGTCTATTACATCGGGCTTTTTGGGTAGAGACGACAGGTCCTTATAGCATTTATCTCCTTCAACAGTCTCATAATTCGGATTCACAGGATAGACCTCGTATCCCTTTGCCCTGAGTTTTCTATATATCATATTTCCATATTTTCCAGGATTTTCGTTGGCTCCAACCACAGCCCATACTTTTCTATCGAGCATCATTTCTTCCAGCATGTTATTCTCCTCCAATTCTACTTAGGGTCACTTAAAATATTACTTCCACTTTCTAAGCGGGCGCTTCGTGGCATCCACCGGGGGTGCAGCACAATTATAATGGAAGTTATTTTTTAACCGTGCTCTAAGTGTGCTTAAAAACAGTCTTTCTTTATGCATTCCTGCCCTCGTCTTTTTCGATGATCTTACCTTTCTCATCTACCGTTATATAAATGTTTTCGCCTGTTTCCATAATTGCTCTTGCGTTAGTTGCCTCAACAACAGTATTTATAAATCCCTCTACTTCATCAGACTGTATATACAATGTAATCTCAACATCCTGTCCATAGACAATATCCTTTACAACGTATCCACTCGCGCTAAACATGCTTTGCAGCTTCCCAAACAACGTATACTCAACTATTATATTAACCTCTGTACACAATAGTCTCCTTACAATCACGGCATTTTCTATTCCCACTGAAGCGCACTTGCTGTACGCTCTAATAAGCCCCGCTGCTCCAAGAAGCGTACCTCCGAAATATCTTGTCACAACTACAACAACATCCTGTACTCCCATTCTTTTTATAACCTCAAGCACAGGCATTCCGGCTGTTCCGGACGGTTCACCGTCATCACTGAATCTCTGTATTATATTATTCCCGCAAATATAATAAGAATAAACATTATGTGTCGCATCCCAGTATTTGGACTTAATCTGATTTATAAACGCTACCGCCTCATCTTCGTCCTGAATAGGTTTAACCGATGCAATAAACCTTGACTTTTTTTCTTCTGTTTCTCCTAAAGCCTGTCTTAATACAGTCTTGTATTCTCTTTGCAAATTAATCACCTTTAATAACTTATATTTTATACATAAAAAAGAATAAAGATAGTAATAACATTACCATCTTTATTCTAACACTTTCCGTATAATTATTTAACGGTTTTTTATATTTTAGCTCACCATCTGGCAATCGATCTCAAGAAACTTTTTATACGACAAATTTAACAAAGACTTATCCTGGCTGTAAGTAATACGGCTCATGGCCTCTTCAATTTCAAAAAAACCCCCGTCAATAAACTTTTCTTTTTCTTCTTCGTTGATTTTATAATCTTCACTATCCGATTTCATGATATACCACGTAATTTTGTTACAGACTGGTTTTTGACGTGTTACAGAAAAGAACTCATAATTGGTATTTCCGGCAGTTGATACGATTTCAGCATTTATTCCTGCCTCTTCCCTGACCCTTCTTACAGCAACTTCACTGGATAAATCCCCTCGGCGAATAACTCCCTTCGGAAGTACCCATTCGCCCTTCTCGTTTTTAAGTAAAAATACCTTGTTGTTAAAGAAAACTAATCCTCCTGCACAGTTCCTGACAAGCATATAAAAAACCCCTTTCAATTTTTTATTATCGGCCTTGTTCGGTGTAGTGCTAAAACAATTGTTATGTAGCATGTTATAGATAATAACTGCGTTTTAAAAATATCTTACTATTATTATAATACACTTTGCCTAAATAATATACAATATCGGGAAATCAATTTGTAAAAATTCTGTGAATTACGGGCTGCCTGTACCTATAAAATATAATCTTTTATCCTGTCAACCTTTGATTTCTTGATTAAAGCCCTCACCTTTATTCCCGATTCGGCATATTCCTCTTCAAGCAAAGAACCATTCTTATATAAATAAGGAATTATCCACCCCTCACTGTAGGGAGCAATTATATTTACTTCTATTTCATCCTGGGAAAGCATCTCCAGGATGCCTTTAATAAGTTCGTCCAACCCTATTCCGGTGCTGGCTGAAACCTCAAAAACCCGCCCTTTTATTTCCGAGGCAATTGGGGGAATTTCGGTTTTAACAAGATCAACCTTGTTTAGTATAAGGAGCACAGGTTTGTTTAAGGCCCCCAGGCTTGCCAGAATATCATTAACAACAGATATTTGTTCTTCGGCCTCTTGGCTTGATATATCGACCACATGAGCGAGTATATCCGCATACACCGCCTCTTCCATTGTAGACTTGAATGCCTCGACCAGTTCATGAGGAAGCTTTCTTATAAATCCTACAGTATCTACCAAAAGGGCTTCCCGGCCATTCGGCAGGTTTAATTTCCTTGTTGTCGGGTCCAATGTCGCAAATAGCTTATTTTCTGCAAAAACCTCGGTCTTGCAAAGAGTATTCATAAGAGTCGATTTGCCTACATTGGTATACCCTACCAGAGCAATTACAGGTACGGTATTTTTTCTTCTTCCTTCCCGGGCAAATTCCCTGCGGGTGCTTAAGTTGTCCAATTCCCATTCAAGAAAACGTATTCTCCTCTTTATGTGCCTCCTGTCAACTTCAAGCTTTTTCTCACCGGGGCCTCGTGTACCGATTCCGCCGCCAAGCCTGGATAATTGACCGCCTAATCCTATTAGCCTGGGCAGTCTGTATTTTAATTGCGCAAGCTCTACCTGAAGTTTGCCTTCCTTAGAGCGCGCCCGCTGTGCAAATATATCAAGTATAAGCGTCGTTCTATCAACAACCTTGATTCCAACAACATCTTCAATGTTTCTTGTCTGTGCTCCCGAAAGCTCCATATCGAAAATGACAACGTCAGCATTTAGCGACTGGCATATCAGGCCGATTTGCTCTACCTTTCCCTTTCCGATATGATAAGCAGGGTCTTTAACAGGCCTTGACTTCATTATTTTATAAACGGTATCGACACCCGCAGTTGCCGCCAGCTCGCTTAGTTCATCCAGAGACCTTTCTCCCTCGCTTTTCCCGTTTATCATGCGGCCCGACATTGTTTCCATACCGACCAATACGGCTCTTTCAACCTCGGTTTCGTTTCTGTAGGTTATGTTGCCCGTATACTTGTCCTTCTTGATTATCGACTCAAATATGGCATTAATGGCTTCATCATGAATATTAACCGATTCATAAACTTCCGCTGAAGTAAATTCACCGTCCTCATCCCTTAAAGGAATTGCAAAGCAGGTTTCTTTAAGCTCACCGTCTTTTACTCCCAAAGCAATCATTGCGTCCAGTCTCAAATTCAGAAGCGAACTTATGTCTACCGAAGATAGCCTGCCGTCACCCGTCGGGTGAGTATGTATACACCTGATGCCGGAGAGTTTCTTTTTATTCCTGTAACCTTCAAACTCAGGCAGGGACACCGTGCTGCTGTCCCCGATGCTTACATCAATTACAGAGCCTTTTCTGTTAAGGTAAACAGCTATCTCACGATTTATTTTTCCCGTCAGCACGGCCATTTTTCCGGCAAGCTCAGCCGGTATCAATTCAAAACCCGACAGCTCAAGGTCATATATGCTCTCAAGCTCCTTTATAATCGAATCCTTTAAAGATACTACATTTCCGTTAATATTAATGTGCTCCACCTCTACATACAGTTATTTCTTAATATTATAAACTAATGGCCCGTAAAATAAAACATAAAACTGATTTGATTTTAAAAGGGGTAATAAGGAATTTTACCGAATATGTAGTATGAGATAAATTAAAGTAAGGGAGTATACCATCAATGATATACATAGCACTACTTTTTATTTTAGCTTCTGTTTAAATTGGTATATATTTTCAGTACCCCCATTTTTGGTTGATTGAGGGATAACTTGACAAATAAACCGCAAGAAAATATGTTAGAGTTTGTCATTTTCTACTATAATTTGGGCTTCGGGTTATTATAATCATTAAGGGTATATTAGGTCTTCTATAACTATCAGATTTAAATCAAAATAAATTTAAAAACAGCAGATCATTGACAAATCTGCTGTTTTTAATTATTTTCAGGCCATTCCGTACGCTTGTATTACACCGCAAGCCAATTTCTTTCCTGCTCCGCCAGCCGGCTGCGTTTTGTAATCGTCAGGGCCTTGATGTATTATAACCGATTTGCCAATAACATCGGCTGCTCTGAACTTGTTTGTAAAAAAGCACATCCTCGCTGCTCCGCCATTTGAAAACAAAACCGGGAAATCCCCTGCATGATTGCCATGTGGCTGGCCAGTAGGATTCCAATGCTCTCCGGCAGCCATAAACGGGTCATTTTGATCCCCCACATCACAATTTCCGTTATTGTGAATATGGAATCCATGAGGTCCTACCTGCGGCTTTCCATTCGCAGCCGGCTGGAATGGCGGCAGTCCTGATACACTCACGCATACCATTGTCCCCCCCATAACATCCGTAAAAGTCACTATCCCGTTGATTGCCGGTGCCAGCGGCCCGCCTTTTATATAAGCCTGTACTCTTACTGCGGTGTTCACACGTTGATAATATGGGCTATTATAATACATAATCATCAATACCTCCAAAAAATCTACTTTATATACATTATGTAGATCGATTGGAGTATGTGATTGGCCTGTGCTATAACTCTTTTTTATGGGCCTTGAAAATCAGTTCATGCCCAAGATCCGTTGGATGGATGTCGTAGGATTCATAGAAATGCGTAAGTTTTGCTATATCTCCATACTCATTAAAGAGCTTGTAAACCTCTACTACTTTATAGCTGTTCTTATCTTTTTCAGCCTCTGTTCTTATAGTCGAGTTTATACTGTTTATCAAATTATCTGCTATAGCATACAAATTATCATCCTTTTTGAACGGATCATATACAGTCATGGCCAGTATTTTTACATCGGGATTGAGCTTTTTTATAGCCTGGATAATTTTCGTCCAGTCACTGGAAAAACCGGCTACACTTCTGCTTACAGCTACAAAGTCTATCTTCCCGTTGGCTACGTCAGACCCTCCTAAAAGGTTGTTCCCCCCTATGCTGATTGTTATAACGTCAGCCGTTTTTATGGCACTTTGGGTAGATTTGCAAACCTTTATGGCATAATCTCTCAGCTCAAAATCCTTAGGTTCTGAAGAAACGGCTAATTCCGGGTTTGTCAGTTGGAGCAGCAATTGAGAGGATGTTATACCCGGGATTGTCAAATTTTCAACGCTGAAGGATTTGTATTTTTTTGACAAATACCCGCTCATACGACCCACATAGCTCTTATCGGAGGACGATGCTCCAATTCCATAAGCAATTGAATCACCGAGCGGAACATATTTCAAGCTTTTCTTTGTATCCTTTGAATAATCGAAAATTGATGTTTGAAAAGGAAATGATATAAAAATTAAAACAGCCGTTATTAGAGAAATAAATTTGAATCTTATCATAATAGAACTTCCCCTCCAGTGAAGTCTTAAAAGTATTTTCAACACACTATTATTCTATTATATTTAAATACAGATGGCAATTGTGCTGCTTAATGTTTAGTATTGGTTTCTTCTGACAAAAATTCTTACCATAATTTTTCTTGTAGAGCACGGTTTTTCGGCAACAATCGGACACTTATTCAATTATGAAGGCCTGAGCTCTGATGTCAAGGCTTACTATGCGAACCGTTTGAAGATTGCACTGTCACACCCGCTTAGCTATTGGAAAAACCTTGACTGGAATTTGAATCTTGAGTAAAAGTCCCTGTGCCATTCCATATAGTATAAGCTATCCTAAAGGAGTAACTAGAAAAGCGTGTCAATACTATCCGTATTGAATTTATTTTTCATTTAATATAGAATTAGATGATGATTTAAATTCAAAGATATAGGAGTGAAATTGTTTTGTTTAAGAATAGACAAATATTTAAAAATAATGGGACGACCTCCAATAAACCTTTTCTGATCCTGGAAATTGCCTTTATGATACTTTTAATCCTTTCACTTTTGATTAAATGTGCTTATTTCCACTATACAACCGCACTGGCAACAGGAAAGGTTATATCACCGGACAATGCCGTTATGATGGGTTCTACACTAGGAACGGTCCTTATCGTCTTATCCTTTTGGTTTTTCTTGAAAAGAGGACGAAATGTAGCATTTCTAATAATTAATATATTTCTTACCATTGTGCTTATAGCGGACACGCTGTATTTCCGCTATTACTATAACGTTGTATCAATACCGGTTTTAACCAACCTTAAATTGATAAATTCCGTAGGAGACAGTGCAATAAGCCTGCTCAGGAAAAAGGACCTTATATATGTTATCGACTTGCCGTTTTTTTTGGCCGGCCTGATATTTTTGTGTAAAAAGAGCACCTTTAAATTGAATTTGTCAAAGAGGGCTATAGCTTTCGCTGTTATCGCAGTTTTGGGCGTTGTGTCTGTAAAGATCTCATATAGCAAGGATAATACAGATACATTTAAATATGACAATAACTATATAGTCAAAACCACAGGCTTGTTTTATTTCCACTATCACGACATAAAGAATTATATAAAAGACAACCTGTTTGCTTCTAAAAAGCTCACTGCAGAAGAAAAGTCATTGATAGACGATTTCTATAAAAATAAACCGGTAGTCACTAATCCCCAGTATAACGGTATTGCAAAGGGTAAAAACCTTATAATGGTTCAGGTTGAGGCACTACAGGAATTTGTTATAAACCGCAAGGTTAACGGACGGGAAATAACCCCCAATCTGAATAAGCTTATAAAGGAAACCTCATACTTCAATAACATGTATTATCAGGTCAGGGGCGGCAATACATCCGATGCGGAATTTCTGACCAACGTTTCTCTCTACCCCTTAAAAGAGGGAGCGGTCTATTTCAGGTATCCCAACAGGACATATGAATCATTGCCCAAGATTTTAAAGCAGCAGGGCTATTCCACATACGTTTCCCATGCCAATAATGCAAGCTTCTGGAACCGTTCAACAATGTACGGTTCACTTGGGTTTGACAAATTTTTCAGTGCTCCCGACTATAAAATGGACGAGCTTATAGGATATGCAGGCTATTCACTGAGTGACGAATCTTTTTTCAGGCAAACTCTGGATAAGATCGATACCTCAAAGCCGTTTTACAGCTTTATGATTTCTATTTCGAGCCATCATCCGTTTTCATTTTTTGAAAACTACCAGTATAAGGATTTCAATGTCGGCAACATGGAGAAAACCTATTTAGGGAGATATTTCAAGTCCATCAACTACCTTGACCACTCTATCGGAGCATTGGTTGATGACCTTAAGAAGCGCGGATTGTATGACAATACCCTGCTTGTAATATACGGTGACCATTACGCAATACCTAAAACCGAGTCTGCCCAATTGATGAGCTTCCTTGGTCTTGAAAATAATGAATATGAGTGGACAAAGCTCTTAAAGGTGCCTCTTATCATGCATTATCCGGGATTACCTCAGGGACAAACAATTGAGAAAACTTGCGGTGAAATAGACATAATGCCTACCATAGCCAATATAATGGGTTTTGAAGCACCTCATGCTATGGGAACCGATCTTTTTAACAGCAAAGAAGGATTTGCCATCATAAAAAACAATGCACTGGTTACAGATAAATTCATCTATTTAAATGATGAGGAAAAAGTCTATGACATTAAGAAGAATGTGGTTTTAAACAAGAATGACTTTTTAAGTGAAATAGACAAACACAAAAATGATACAACCGCAGCAGATACAATTATTAAAAAGGATGCTTTCAAGAAATAATTATGCTTTTTCTTGACACGAACACCTGTTCGTGATAATTTTATAGATGTACCCGTAAGGCTCGGGGCTGTTCGTAAGCCTTGGCCACATAGACGAGCAATGTAGCGAAGCGAAATGACCGGTCCCTCACCTTTTGCCTCATTTCCCTTTGGAAATGGCCGCTAATAAAAGGGTTGGGAAATACAGATAAGAAGCAAGCATGGAGGTTTAAATGAGTAAACAAAACAAAATAGACAAGTATGGGAACGAGAGTATATCATCGCTAAAAGGCGCAGATAGGGTCAGGCTTCGTCCCGGTGTTATTTTCGGTTCTGACGGACTTGAGGGATGCCAGCATTCCGTATTTGAGATTTTGTCAAACTCCATTGATGAAGCAAAGGAAGGCTATGGCAGTGTAATAGAAGTAACAAGGTACAAAGACCATTCAATTATGGTAAAAGACTACGGAAGAGGAATTCCGCTTGATTATAACCCTAAAGAGGAGAGGTATAACTGGGAACTCGTTTTCTGCGAACTCTACGCAGGCGGAAAATATAAAAACAACTCGGGTGAGAATTATGAATTCAGCCTTGGATTAAACGGTCTCGGAAGCTGTGCAACCCAGTACAGCTCGGAATACATGGATGTTACCGTCTATAGGGACGATTATAAATACGAGCTGCACTTTGAAAAAGGCGAAAACATCGGCGGACTTAAAAAGGAAAAGTTCAAGTCGGAGACTACAGGAACCATAATAAAATGGAAGCCTGATCTTGACGTATTTACAGACATAAATATACCCCTGGAATACTTCGATACCGTTTTGAAAAAACAGGCGGTTGTAAATTCGGGCATAGTCTTCAAGCTGTTCGATGAGGAATCGGGTGAAAACTTTGAGTACTGCTATCAGGACGGAATTGTGGATTATGTTAAAGAAATCAGTAAAGACAAGGGATTTACCGAGGTCCAATTCTATGAAACCTCCACAAAAGGCCGTGACAGGGAAGACAAACCCGAGTACAAGGTTAAAATGCAAATTGCCTTTTGCTTTAACAATGAAATTAATTTAATTGAATATTACCACAACTCAAGCTTTTTAGAGTACGGCGGTGCGCCTGATAAAGCTGTTAAGGCGGCATTTGTATATGAAATTGACAAATGCCTAAAGGCTCAGAGTAAATATACCAAAGATGAGTCCAGGATTACCTATGCCGACATACAGGACAGCCTTATACTTGTAACCAACTCATTTTCAACCGTTACAAGCTATGAAAACCAGACAAAAAAATCAATAACCAATAAGTTTATTCAGGATGCCATGACCGAGTTTTTAAAGCAGCAGCTGGAAATCTATTTCATAGAAAACAAGCTGGAAAGCGATAAGATTTTGGAGCAGATCCTGGTTAACAAGAGAAGCAGGGAAACGGCTGAAAAGACAAGGATTAATATAAAAAAGAAACTGAGCGGTAATGTAGATATATCAAACCGTGTTAAAAAGTTTGTAGACTGCCGCTCAAAGGACATTAATAAGAGGGAAGTATATATAGTGGAAGGCGATTCTGCTCTTGGAGCCTGTAAGCTGGGAAGAGACGCAGAATTTCAGGCAATCATACCGGTAAGGGGTAAGATTTTAAACTGCCTCAAAGCCGATTATGACGGCATATTTAAAAGTGAAATCATTGTAGACCTCTTAAAGGTTTTGGGGTGCGGGGTAGAAATACAGTCAAAACACAACAAGGACCTTAATACTTTTGACCTTAACAATCTCAGGTGGAATAAAGTCATAATATGCACTGACGCTGATGTTGACGGTTTTCAGATAAGAACATTGATTCTGGCAATGCTTTACAGGCTTGTTCCTACCCTTATACAGGTTGGAAAGGTCTTTATTGCGGAGTCACCGCTTTTTGAAATAACAACAAAGAATAAAACTTATTTTGCATATTCGGATAAGGAAAAGAACGACATACTGGCAAAGCTTGACGGCAAGTATACAATACAGCGTTCGAAAGGACTCGGTGAAAATGAACCTGAGATGATGTGGCAAACCACCATGAATCCTGAAACCAGAAGACTAATACAGGTAGTGCCTGACGATGCGGAAATGACTGGACAGTATTTCGACCTTCTTCTGGGTGACAATCTGCAGGGCCGAAAGAATTTTATCGAACAAAACGGGCACAAGTACCTTGAAATGATAGATGTAAGCTAAGGAGAACATATATGGCTGTAAAAAATAATTCAATAGAGCAAAAAATAGTTGAGACACTTGAAAAAAACTATATGCCCTATGCCATGAGCGTTATAGTTTCAAGAGCTATTCCCGAAATAGACGGCTTTAAGCCTTCCCATAGAAAGCTCTTGTATACAATGTATAAAATGGGCCTTTTGACAGGCAATAAGACTAAATCCGCAAATGTGGTCGGGCAGACAATGAAGCTTAACCCTCACGGCGATATGGCCATTTACGAAACTATGGTCAGGCTGACAAGAGGCAATGATGCTTTAATTCTCCCATATGTCGATTCAAAAGGTAACTTCGGAAAGCATTTTTCAAGAGATATGAGATTTGCCGCACCGCGTTATACCGAAGTAAAATTGGATAAAGTGTGCGAGGAAATATTTAAAGACCTTGATAAAGATGCCGTCGACCTCATTGACAATTATGACGGCACGCTAAAAGAGCCTACATTGCTCCCTACTACATTTCCGAATATTCTTGTAAATGCCAACCAGGGTATTGCCGTCGGCATGGCAAGCAACATTTGCAGCTTTAATCTTAAAGAGGTTTGTGAAGCGACTGTAGAATACTTAAATGACGAAAATACAGATTTGACGGCATATATAAAAGCTCCGGATCTTTCAACAGGCGGGCAGCTTATATATAACCATAAGGATATAACCGATATTTACAATACCGGAAGGGGCAGCTTCAAGCTGAGATCGAGGTACAAATACGACAAGCAGAACAGCTGCATTGAGGTATTTGAGATTCCTTATTCCACCACAACCGAGGCCATAATGGATTCCATTATCGATCTGGTAAAGGACGGCAAGATCAGGGATATTACCGATGTCAGGGATGAAACCGACCTGAGCGGTCTTAAAATTACAATAGATGTCCGCAGAAACACCGATCCCGATGCATTAATGAACAAGCTCTACAAGCTGACTCCTCTACAGGATTCCTTTGGCTGCAACTTTAACATCCTTGAGAACGGGAGCCCCAGGGT